>NZ_RCVK01000200.1:0-45570 GCF_003667485.1 Micromonospora sp. BL1 | reverse complement strand
GAGTTCGGGGGAGGGGTGGAAGGTGATGCCGGCTGTGGTCCAGCGCGGGCCCTGGGCGGCCAGCCGGCTGCGGAACCGGGACCAGTCGTGCGTCTCGCGGGGTGACCAGCCGAGTTCGGCGACTGCGGGCAGGCGCGGGAAGAGCATGAACTCGACCTCGGCGATCGTCGTGACCGACTCGGTCCACAGCGGCGCCTCCACGCCCAGCACCGCCTCGGCCGGCACACCCCGCACGTGCGTGGCCGGATCCCACTCGTACGCGCGGCGCACGTCGATCAGACCGGCCCAGTCGTGTCCGATCGGGGTGTCCGGGGCGTACTTCATGTCCAGGTACGCGTGGTTGCCGGGGGAGAGGATCAGCCGGGCGCCCCGGCGTACCGCGTCGGCGGTCTCCGGGTCGTCACCGTTCGTGCCCCACCACTGCAGGACGCGCCCGTCGACGTGTTCGGCCGGGGCGAGCTGGTGCCAGCCGACGACTGTCTTGCCGGTGGCGGCGACCAGCCGCTGCGCCCGCGCCACGAACGCGCGGTAGCTGTCGGCGGGCACCTTGAACGCCTCGTCGCCGCCGAGGTGCAGCCACGGCCCGGGCGTCAGCGCGGCCACCTCGCCGACCACGTCCGCGACGAAGGCGTACGTCCGCTCGTCGGCGGGGTCGACGAAGCTGAACCCGACCTCGGTGCCGGTGTACGGCGGCGGCGCGACCTTGCCGGGCGCCAGTTCGGGGTACGCGACCAGCGCCGCGTTGGTGTGGCCCGGCAGGTCGATCTCGGGCACCACTGTGACGTGGCGGCGGGCGGCGTACGCGACGATGCGGCGGTAGTCGTCCCGGGTGTACCAGCCGCCCGGGCCGTCCCCGACAGCGGTCGCGCCGCCGACCTCGGTGAGCCGGGGCCAGGAGTCGACGGCGATCCGCCAGCCCTGGTCGTCGGTGAGGTGCAGGTGCAGGTGGTTGAGCTTGTAGCGGGCCAGGTGGTCGACCACCCGCAGCACGTCCTCGACCGGGAAGAAGTGGCGGGCGACGTCGAGCATGGCGCCCCGGTAGGGGAAGCGCGGCCGGTCGACGATCGTGCCGCCGGGCACCGCCCAGCGCACCACGACAGGGGCCGGGCTCTCGATCGGCGCGGGTAGCAGCTGCCGCAGCGTCTGCGCGCCGTGGAACAGCCCGGCGGGGGTGCCGGCGGTGATCCGGACGCCGTCGACGGTCACGTCGAGGCGGTAGCCCTCGTCCCCGAGCCCGGCGTCGTCCGGCCCGGCGGTGCGGGCCGTCGCGCCGGACGGCTCACCGCCCGCCACATCAGCCGCCTCCCGGCCCGTGGACGCCGGCCCGGACGCGACCGCGCCGCTCGGCACGGCGGCGTCCGCCGGGGACAGCGTGAGCGTCAGCGGGCCGCCCTCGGTGGTGTCGGCGACCGGGAGCGGGAAGCCGGTGGCCGGGCGCAGCCAGCCGGCGAGCTGTTCGGCGACGTCCCGCGCGGCGGGGCTGACCCGCAGCACCGCGTCCGCGCTCAGCGTGAAGTCGCCGGCCGGGTCCGGGAGCACCTGCCCGGGTGCCGGCACCACGTCGCCCAGCCGGACCGCCGCCGGTCCGGCGAGCGTCCCGGCGGCCCGGCCCGCGGCGACCCGGGCCAGCTCGGCCGCGGGCGCCGGCACACCGGGCAGCCCTTCACCAGGGGTCGGCAACGAAGCCGCGGACGGCGCCGAAGCCGTGTACGGCGGAACTGCGCCGGAGGACGGGCTGGTGGGGCGGGTGTCGGTCGGCTCCGGCCCGGTCTCCGGGGCGGCGGGGTTGGTCTGCACGGCGACGACTCCGAGGGGTGTATTCGCGCGGGATATGGCAAAGGTCAGGTTCCGCGAGATGCAGTGACGTCAAGAGTACGAGAGGACTCGGAATTGCGTGATCGTGCTCGTGGAAGCGTTCCCAAAAACCCGTACGAACGCGGATTGTGGTGACCGTTGTGCCGAAAGTCACCGAACGCTCCCAGGTTTCTCGAAACTCGCCTAGCCTTCGCCCCACCGACGCTGACGAGCCGGGATTACCGGTGGTCACTACCGGGGTATGTCCGAACTGAACCTTCGTTAAGTGTCAATGGCGCGCGTGGGAGGCTCTGGTGGCAGCGCACGATCCGGTCGAGCAGAAGTACGTCTACGACTTCGCCGAGGGCAACAAGGATCTCAAGGATCTGCTCGGCGGCAAGGGGGCCAACCTGGCCGAGATGACGAATCTCGGCCTGCCGGTTCCGCCCGGCTTCACGATCACCACAGAGGCCTGCAAGGCGTACCTGACGACCGGGCGCGAGCCGGACGGCCTGGCCGCGCAGATCGAGGCGCACCTGGAGTCGCTGGAGCGCGAGATGGGCCGGCGCCTCGGCGACCCGGACGACCCGCTGCTGGTCTCGGTACGCTCCGGCGCCAAGTTCTCCATGCCGGGCATGATGGAGACCGTCCTCAACGTGGGACTCAACGACCGAAGCGTGGTCGGCCTGAGCAACCAAGCGGGTGGGAACGACAGGTTCGCCTGGGACTCCTACCGGCGACTGATCCAGATGTTCGGCAAGACCGTCTGCGAGGTGCCGGGCGAGGAGTTCGAGCACGCGCTGGACGAGATCAAGCGCGCCAAGGGCACGCACAACGACCTCGACCTGGACGCCGACGACCTGCGCGGGCTGGTCGACGCGTACAAGCAGATCTTCGCCAAGCACACCGGCCGCGAGTTCCCGCAGGAGCCGCGCGAGCAACTCGACCTCGCCATCCGCGCGGTCTTCGACTCGTGGAACGCGGAGCGGGCGATCCTCTACCGCCGGCAGGAGCGCATCCCGGCCGACCTGGGCACCGCCGTCAACGTGGTGACGATGGTCTTCGGCAACCTCGGCCCCGACTCCGGCACCGGCGTCGCGTTCACCCGCGACCCCGGCAGCGGCGCGCAGGGCATCTACGGCGACTACCTCGCCAACGCCCAGGGCGAGGACGTGGTGGCCGGCATCCGCAACACGGTGCCGTTGCAGGAGCTGGAGCAGCTCGACAAGACGTCCTACGACCAGCTGCTCGGCATCATGGCCCGGCTGGAGGAGCACTACAAGGACCTCTGCGACATCGAGTTCACCATCGAGCGCGGCAAGCTCTGGATGCTCCAGACCCGGGTCGGCAAGCGCACCGCCGCCGCCGCGTTCGTCATCGCCGGGCAGCTGGTCGACGAGGGCCTGATCGACCTGGACGAGGCGCTGCATCGGGTCAACGGCGCGCAGCTCGCCCAGCTCATGTTCCCGCGCTTCCAGCTCGACCACGAGTTCGAGCCGGTCGCCAAGGGCATCGGCGCCTCCCCGGGCGCGGCGTCCGGCAAGGTGGTCTTCACCTCGGCGCGCGCGGTCGAGCTGGCCGCCGAGGGGGAGTCGGTGATCCTGGTCCGCCGGGAGACCAACCCGGACGACCTCAACGGCATGATCGCCGCCAAGGGCATCCTGACCTCCCGGGGCGGCAAGACCAGCCACGCCGCGGTGGTGGCCCGCGGCATGGGCAAGACCTGCGTCTCCGGCGCCGACGAGCTGGACGTCAACGTGCCGGCGAAGAAGTTCACAGTGGGCGACCACGTGGTGAGCGAGGGCGACGTGGTCTCGATCGACGGCACTACCGGCAAGGTCTACCTCGGCGAGGTGCCGGTCATGCCGTCCGAGGTGGTGCAGTACTTCGAGGGCGAACTCGATCCGGAGAACACCGACGACGCGCTGGTCCGCTCCGTACACCGGATCATGACGCACGCCGACGCCGCGCGGCGGCTGCGGGTCCGCACGAACGCCGACACCGGCGCGGACGCGGCCCGGGCGCGGCGCTTCGGCGCCGAGGGCATCGGCCTGTGCCGCACCGAGCACATGTTCCTCGGTGACCGGCGCGAGCTGGTCGAGCGGCTCATCCTGGCCTCCGGGGAACGGGAGCGGGAGGACGCGCTCGCCGCGCTGCTGCCGTTGCAGCGGGCCGACTTCATCGAGATCTTCCGCGAGATGGACGGCCTGCCGGTCACCGTGCGGCTGATCGACCCGCCGCTGCACGAGTTCCTGCCCCCGCTGGAGCAGCTCGCGGTGAACGTCGCGGTCGCCCAGGAGCGCGGCGAGGACGTCGCGAAGGAGGAGGCGCTGCTCGCCGCCGTGCGGCGGATGCACGAGGAGAACCCGATGCTGGGCCTGCGCGGCGTCCGGCTCGGCCTGGTCATCCCGGGCCTGTTCGCCATGCAGGTCCGCGCGATCGCGGAGGCCGCCGTCGCGGTCGTCCGCGACGGCGGCACGGCCTGCCCGGAGATCATGGTGCCGCTGGTCGGGGCCGTGCAGGAGCTGGAGACGGTACGCGCCGAGGCCGAGCGGATCATCGCCGAGGTGGTCGGGGACAGCGGCGTCGAGGTGCTGATCGGCACGATGATCGAGGTGCCCCGGGCGGCGCTGACCGCCGGGCAGATCGCCGAGGCGGCCGAGTTCTTCTCCTTCGGCACCAACGACCTGACCCAGATGGGCTGGGGCTTCTCCCGCGACGACGTGGAGGGCGCGTTCTTCTGGCGTTACCTGGAGCTGGGCATCTTCGGCATCTCGCCGTTCGAGTCGATCGACACCGACGGCGTCGGCCGGCTGGTCCGCATCGCCGCCGAGGAGGGCCGGGCGGCCCGTCCGGGGCTGAAGCTCGGCGTCTGCGGCGAGCACGGCGGTGACCCGGACTCGGTGCACTTCTTCCACTCCGTCGGGCTGGACTACGTCTCCTGCTCGCCGTTCCGGGTGCCGGTGGCCCGGCTGGAGGCGGGCCGCGCGGCCATCACCACCACGGGTTCGGACTCCCGTTGAGGAGGGCGCGGGGTCGCCGGTGCCCGCCGGCGGCCCCGCGTACCGCCCGGCGCGCCTTTCCGGTCTCCTCGGCGTAACCTGAGCTTCCGCCGCGTGTCGATCAGGAGGGGTGTCCACATGACCGCCGTCTGGGAGAACCTGGTAGTCGACGCCCGGGATCCGTCCCGGCTCGCCAGTTGGTGGGCGGAGGCACTCGGCTATCAGGTGATCACCGACAAGCCGGACGAGGTGGAGATCCGCCGGACTCCCGACACGCTGCCCGGTCTCGTCTTCGTCCCGGTCGCCGGGCCGAAGGAGGGGAAGAACCGGCTGCACATCGACCTGCGCCCGGCCGACATGGAGGCCGAGGTGGAGCGCCTGGTCGACATGGGTGCCCGGCACGTCGACATCGGCCAGGGAGACGTGGAGTGGACGGTGCTCGCCGATCCGGAGGGCAACGAGTTCTGCGTGCTCCGGGAGCGCGAGGAGTGAGCCGGTCTTGCGAGCCCCGCAGTCGCGACCTTGGCGGTCCGGGAGCGCGAGGAGTGAGCCGGTCTTGCGAGCCCCGCAGTCGCGACCATCTGCGTATCCGGGAGAAATGAGCGACGCGGCGCGGCTGGTCGACGAGGCGCCCAAGGACACCGGGTACGGCCGGTCGCCGTTCGAGCGGGACCGCGCCCGCGTGCTGCACTCGGCGGCGTTCCGCCGGCTCGCCGCGAAGACGCAGGTGCACACCGCCGGGACGAACGACTTCCTGCGTACCCGGCTGACCCACTCGCTGGAGGTCGCGCAGATCGCCCGCGAGATGGGCGCCCGGCTGGGCTGCGACCCGGACGTGGTGGACACCGCCGGGCTGGCGCACGACCTGGGTCACCCGCCGTTCGGGCACAACGGCGAGTACGCGCTGGACGAGCTGGCCGCCGCCTGCGGCGGATTCGAGGGCAACGCGCAGACGCTGCGGGTGCTCACCCGGCTGGAGGCCAAGGTGTTCACCCCGGACGGGCGCTCGGCCGGGCTGAACCTGACCCGGGCCGCGCTGGACGCGGTCAGCAAGTACCCGTGGCCGCGCCGTCCCGGCGAGCGCAAGTTCGGCGTGTACGCCGACGACCGCCCGGTCTTCGACTGGCTGCGCGAGGGCGCCCCGCCCGGCGCCCGGCGCTGCCTGGAGGCCCAGGTGATGGACTGGGCCGACGACGTGGCGTACTCGGTGCACGACGTCGAGGACGGCATCCACGGCGGGTACGTGGACCTGCGCCCGCTGCTGGCCGACGCGGACGAGCGGCGGGCCCTCTGCGCCGACGTGGCCGCCGCCTACTCCGGTGAGGCGCCGGAGGATCTGGGCGAGGTGCTCGCCGACCTGCTGGCCGATCCGGTGCTCGCGCCGCTGGCCGCGTACGACGGCAGCCACCGCGCTCTCGCCGCGTTGAAGGCCACCACCAGCGTGCTCACCGGCCGGTTCGTGGCCGGCGTGGTGGCCGCGACCGAGCAGCGCCACGGTCCGGGCCCGCACCGCCGCTACGCCGCCGACCTGGAGGTGCCGCGCCGGATCCGGGCGCAGTGCGCGCTGCTCAAGGGCATCGCGCTGCGGTACGTGATGCGCCGTCCCGGCGCCGAGGGCCGCTACGCCCGGCAGCGCGACGTGCTGACCGGGCTGGTCGCGGTGCTGCTGGACCGGGCGCCCGACGCGCTCGACCCGGTGTTCGCGCCGCTGTGGCGGGACGCGGCGGACGACGCCGCGCGGCTGCGCGTGGTGATCGACCAGGTCGCCTCGCTCACCGATCCGGCCGCGCTGGCCTGGCACGCCCGGCTGGTGTCGCCAAGCTGACCGGATCACCCCGGCGGAGCTTAGGCTAGCCTAAGCAGCATGACGGATCGCCCGAAGAAGCTCACCGCCGCGACGGTCGTCCGGACCACGCGGCCCACCCCACACCTGATCCGCCTGGTCCTGGGCGGCGCCGAGCTGGCCGGGCTGCCGGTGGGCGCGTACACCGACCACTACGTGAAGTTCGTCTTCCCGCCGGCCGGGGTGACCTACCCGTACCCGGTCGACCTGGCCACCATCAAGCGGGAGTTCCCGGCGGAGCAGTGGCCGCGCCTGCGCGCGTACACGGTCCGGGCCTGGGACGCCGCGGCCGGTGAGATGACGGTGGACGTGGTGCACCACGGCGACGAGGGTCTGGCCGGTCCGTGGGCGGCGGCGCTGCGTCCGGGCGACCGGGTGTTGTTCGCCGGGCCGGGCGGCGCGTACGCGCCGGACCCGGCCGCCGACTGGCACCTGCTGGCGGGTGACGAGAGCGCGCTGCCGGCCATCGCCGCCGCCCTGGAACGGCTGCCGGCGGGCGCGGCCGCCAAGGTATACGTCGAGGTCGGCGGCCCGGCCGACGAGCTGCCCCTGACCAGCGCGGGCGAGGTCGAGGTGTGCTGGCTGCACCGGGACGGGCGCCCGTACGGCGAGCCGCTGGTCGAGGCGGTCCGGGCGCTGGAGTTCCCGCCCGGCCGGGTGCACGCGTTCGTGCACGGCGAGGCCGGCGCGATGAAGGAGCTGCGCCGGCTGCTGCGCGTCGAGCGCGGCGTGCCCCGGGGCGACCTGTCCATCTCCGGTTACTGGCGGCGCGGCATGGACGACGAGGGCTGGCGGTCCACCAAGCCGGCCTGGAACGCCGCCGTGGAGGCCGAGGAGGCCGCCGCCGTGGCGGCCTGACGCGGTTCCTGCGGCGTTCCGGCCCGGCGGTGCGGCCGGCCCGCCGACGATGGGGGCATGACGGGACAGCCGGGGCAGCGGTCCGCGACCCAGCAGGTCGACCGGGTGGTGCTCGGCGCCGGCGTCGGCGGCGTGCTCGCGGTGGTGCTGTGGGGCGTGTTCGCCCGGGGCTCACTGGCCCGGTTCGGCGAGTCCGGCCTGGCCTGGACCGTGAGCACGTTCGGCTGGTTCTTCGTGGTCGCGGCGGACGCCTTCCTGGTGCTGGCGGTCGTCGTGGCCGCCTCCCGGTTCGGCCGGATCCGGCTGGGCGCCGACGACGACGGGCCGGAGTTCGACACGTTGGCCTGGGTCGCGATGATGTTCAGCGCCGGCATGGGCATCGGCCTGGTGTTCTTCGCCGTCGCCGAACCGATCCAGCACTACGCCACGCCGCCTCCCGCCTCCGGCGTAGCGCCGCAGACCGGCCCCGCCGCCGCCACGGCGATGCAGTACACGCTCTTCCACTGGACGCTGCACCCGTGGGGCATCTACGCGATCGCGGCGCTGGCGCTGGCGTACTCGACGTTCCGCAAGGGGCGGGGCAACCGGATCTCGTCCGCGTTCGCGCCGCTGCTCGGCGACCGGACCGACGGCCCGCTCGGCCGCGCGATCGACCTGCTCGCCGTCTTCGCCACCGTGTTCGGCTCCGCGACCAGTCTCGGGCTGGGCGCGCTCCAGGTGGCGGCCGGCCTCGACCTGGTGGCCGGCGTGCCGGACAGCCGGGCCGTCGAGTTGACGATCATCGGCGCGCTCACGCTCGCGTTCGTCGTGTCCGCCTTCTCCGGCCTGCACCGGGGCGTCAAGTGGCTGTCCACCACGAACGTGCTGATCGCCGTCGTGCTGATGCTGTTCGTGTTCGTGGTCGGCCCGACCGTCTACACGCTGGAGGTGCTGCCGGCCTCGGTCGGTGACTACCTGAGCGGCCTGGTGCGCATGTCGACGCGTACCGGGGCGTTCTCCGACCCGGCGTGGCTGGGCTCGTGGACCATCTTCTACTGGGCGTGGTGGATCTCCTGGGCGCCGTTCGTGGGCACGTTCATCGCCCGCATCTCGCGCGGCCGTACGGTCCGCCAGTTCCTGATCGGGGTGCTGCTGATACCCAGCGGCGCGAGCACCGTCTGGTTCGCGGTGATGGGCGGGAGCGCCCTGCGTACGCAGACCACCGGCACCCGGGATCTGGTGGCGGACGTGGACGCCGGGTCGGAGCAGGCGCTGTTCGGGCTGCTCGACGCGCTGCCGCTGGCCACGCTGACGAGCGTGCTCGCCATGGTGCTGATCGCGCTCTACTTCGTCACCAGCGCGGACTCGGCGTCGCTGGTGCTCGGCTCGCTCAGTTCGCGCGGCGCGCTGCGGCCGCACCGCGGGGTGGTGGTGCTCTGGGGTGTGCTGATCGGTGCGGTCGCGGCGGCGTTGCTGCTGGCCGGCGGTCTGGCCGCGCTGCAACAGGCGACCATCCTGGTCGCGTTGCCGTTCGTCGTGGTGATGCTGGGCCTGGCCGTCGCGGTGCTCCGGGAGATGGCCGCCGATCCGATGCTGCGCGCCGGGCCCCGGCCCCGCCGCTCCGGCCTGGCCGCCGCGGTGAAAGCGGCCCGGTCGTACGAGGAGGAGGAGCCGGCCCCGGTGACGCGCTGGTTCCACCGCCCTCGCCCCTGAGCGGGGGTACCTCCGTTCGTAGTATGGGTGCTACATTTCGAGGCATGACTGCGGTCGAACTCCCGGGGCCCGTCGCGTCCCCCCGACCTCCCGACGAGGATCTCGTCCTCGACGTGCGGGATCTGCGTATGCGCTACGGCGCCGTCGACGTGCTGCACGGCGTCGACCTGACCGCCCGGCGGGGCGAGGTGGTGGCGCTGCTCGGGCCCAACGGCGCGGGCAAGACCACCACCATCGAGATCCTCGAAGGCTTCCGGGTGCCCTCGGCCGGCACGGTCCGGGTGCTCGGCGCCGACCCGGCGCGCGGCGACGAGCGGTGGCGCGCGCGGCTGGGCGTGGTGCTCCAGTCCTGGCGCGACCACGGCAAGTGGCGGGTGCGGGAGCTGCTGGCCCACCTCGGCGACTTCTACGCGCCGTACGCGACCGACCGGATCCCGCGCCCGTGGCCGGTCGACGAGCTGCTGGAGACGGTGGGGCTGACCGCGCACGCCGGCAGCCGGGTGGCCCGGCTCTCCGGTGGTCAGCGCCGCCGGCTCGACGTCGCGGTCGGGATCGTCGGCCGGCCGGAACTGCTGTTCCTGGACGAGCCCACAGTCGGCTTCGACCCGGCCGCCCGGCGCGAGTTCCACGAGCTGGTGCACCGCCTGGCCGACCTGGACGAGACCACGATCGTGCTGACCACGCACGACCTGGCCGAGGCGGAGAAGCTGGCCGACCGCATCCTCATCCTGGCCGGCGGCCGGATCATCGCCGAGGGCTCGCCCGACCAGCTCGCCCGGCGCGTCGCTGGGGACGCCGAGGTGCGCTGGACCCGGGACGGCGAGCGGTACGTGCACGCCACCGCCGACGCCACCGCGTTCCTGCGCGACCTGCTCCGCGAGCACGGCGACCGGGTACGCGAGCTGGAGGTGCGCCGGGCCAGCCTGGAGGACGCGTACCTGGCGCTGGTGCACGAGGAGGAGACCGGCATCCGTACCGGCCGGGCCGAGCGGGTGTGGCAGCAGGAGGCGAACCGATGAACCCGACCACCAACGCCCTGCGGGCCGGGCTGCGGCGCGGCGTGATCGAGCTGCGCGCGACGTTCACCAACGGCCAGGATCTCTGGACCTACTTCTTCCCCACGGTCGTGCTGCTGATCGCCGTGTTCTGGATGCGCGGCTCGACCGTGCCGGGCACCGACTTCTCGCTCGGCGCCCGTACGCTGCCCAGCGCGCTCGGCATGGGCCTGCTCTTCGGTGGTCTGCTCGGGCTGGCCAACCAGCTCGTCATCGACCGGGAGGACGGCACGCTGCTGCGCGCCAAGGCCATTCCGGACGGCATGCTCGGCTACCTGGTCGGCAAGATCGTCCTGGTGTCGGCGGTCGCGCTGATCGGCGTGGTCATCCAGCTCACGCCCGGGCTGTTCTTCCTCGACGGGCTGCGGCTCGGTGACCCCGGCGCCTGGCTCACGCTGGCCTGGGTGGTGCCGCTCGGGCTGGTGGCGACGCTGCCGCTGGGCGCGGTGATCGGCTCGCTGGTGGAGAACCCGCGCAACATGGGCCTGGTGGTGATGCCGATCTTCGGTCTCATCGCGCTGTCCGGCATCTTCTACCCGATCAACGGCCTGCCCGGCTGGCTCCAGGGCGTCGCCCAGGTCTTCCCGCTCTACTGGCTAGGCTTGGGCATGCGTTCGGCGCTGCTCCCGGGCGACCTGGCGGCTGTCGAACTCGGCGGCTCCTGGCGGCACCTGGAGACGGTCGGCGTGCTCGGCGCCTGGGCGGTGCTCGGGCTCGTGCTGGCCCCGGTGGTGCTGCGCCGGATGGCCCGCCGGGAGTCCGGCTCGCGGGTCGCGGCCCGGCGGGAGCGGGCCATGCAGCGGGTCGGATGAGAGGGCGTCGATGAGCGAGACCGTGCACAACCGCATCGCGGTGCTGCGCGCCGAACGGGGCATCTCCCGGCGGCAACTGGCCGACGCGCTCGGTGTGCACTACCAGACCGTCGGTTACCTGGAGCGCGGCGAGTTCCGGCCCAGCCTGCACCTGGCGCTGCGCATCGCCGCGTACTTCGAGGTGCCGGTCGAGGTGGTCTTCTCGATCGAGCCGTTCCCGCGCATCGGCGACCCCGCGGCGGCCCGCTCGGCCTGAGCCGGCGGGGACGGGCGTGGCCGGCCACACGCCCGTCCCCCCGGCCGCCGGAACGTCGGTCCGGCAGGGCAGGATGTACGCCGAGGGGGTGGCGGTCATGGCGGGGCGGATCCGGGACGAGGACATCGCGCTGGTCCGCGAGCGCACCGCCATCGCGGACGTCATCTCCGAGGTGGTGACGCTCAAGTCGGCCGGTGGCGGCAACCTCAAGGGGTTGTGCCCCTTCCACGACGAGAAGAGCCCGTCGTTCAACGTCTCGCCCGCCCGCAACGTGTTCTACTGCTTCGGCTGCGGCGTCGGCGGCGACGCGATCAAGTTCCTGATGGACGCCGAGCACCTCAGCTTCGTCGAGTCGGTCGAGCGGCTGGCGGCCCGCGCCGGCATCCAGTTGCGCTACGTCGAGGACGACCGGTCCGCGCCGCGTACCCGGCCGCAGCAGGGGCAGCGGCAGCGCCTGGTGGCCGCGCACGCCGCCGCCGTCGAGTTCTACCGGGCCCAGCTCACCACCGCCGGCGCCCGCCCGGCCCGCGAGTTCCTCGCCGGGCGCGGCTTCGACCGGGCCGCCGCCGAGCGGTACGGCTGCGGCTTCGCCCCCGACGGGTGGGACCTGCTCACCAAGCACCTGCGCCAGCAGGGCTTCACCCACGACGAGCTGGTCACCGCCGGCCTGTCCCGCCCGGCCCGCTCCGGCTCGCTGATCGACCGGTTCCGCCGTCGCCTGATGTGGCCGATCCGGGACATCACCGGCGACGTGATCGGCTTCGGCGCCCGCAAGCTCTTCGACGACGACGACGGCCCGAAATACCTCAACACCCCCGAGACGCCGCTCTACAAGAAGTCGCACGTGCTCTACGGCATCGACCAGGCCAAGCGGGAGATCGCCAAGCAGGGCAAGGTGGTGGTGGTCGAGGGCTACACCGACGTGATGGCCTGCCACCTCGCCGACGTGCCGACGGCGGTGGCGACCTGCGGCACGGCGTTCGGCGGCGACCACATCTCGGTGCTGCGCCGGGTGCTGTTCGACAGCGACGAGCGGGCCGGCGAGATCATCTTCACCTTTGACGGCGACGCCGCCGGGCAGAAGGCCGCGCTGCGCGCCTTCGAGGACGACCAGCGCTTCGTCGGGCGCACCTTCATCGCGGTCAGCCCCGACAACATGGACCCGTGCGAGCTGCGCCTGGCAAAGGGCGACCTGGCCGTACGCGACCTGGTGGCCCGCCGCGAGCCGCTGGTGGACTTCGCGCTCCGGCACGTGATCAACCGGTTCGACCTGGACACCGTCGACGGCCGGGTCGAGGCGATGCGCCGCGCCGCGCCGCTGGTGGCGAAGATCAAGGACCGGGAGAAGCGCCCGGAGTACGTACGCAAGCTCGCCGGTGACCTCGGCATGGAGATCGAGCCGGTGCAGCGTGCGGTGCTGGCCGCCGCGCACGGGCCGCAGGCCGGTGGCGCGCCCGCCGCACCCGCCCGCTCCGGCCCGGCCGCGCCGGCTGTGGACAGCCCACGCTCCATGGTGGAGCGGGAGGCGCTGAAGCTGGCGCTGCAGGAGCCGGTCCTGGCCGGCCCGATGTTCGACGCGGTCGAGGCGACCGACTACCAGCACCCGGTGCACGTGGCGGTACGCGCCGCCGTGGCCGCCGCCGGCGGCGCGTCCGGCGCGACCGGCGGCGCGGTGTGGATCGAGCGGGTCCGCGACGCCTGCGACGACCTGGCCGGGCAGGCGCTGGTCGGTGAGCTGGCGGTGGAGCCGTTGCGCATCGACGGTGAGCCCGACCCGAGGTACGTCTCGATCACCATGGCCCGGCTCCAGTGGAGTTCGGTCACCGGCCGCATCCGTGACCTGAAGTCGAAGATCCAGCGGATCAACCCGGTGAGCAACAAGGACGAGTACTTCGCCCTGTTCGGGGAACTGCTCTCGCTGGAACAGCACGCACGGGCACTGCGCGAGCAGGCCGCCGGAGGTTTGTGATGGGTCTGTTCAACCGCCGGCCGAAACTGCCGTCGGCCGACCGGCCGCCGCTGGCCACCGACGAGCGTGTTCTCGCCTGGGCCGCGGCCGGCACCGGCGAGGGCGGCAACGACGGCGTGCTGGTCGCCAGCAACCGCGGTCTCTGGCTGCCCGGCCGGGTGGACCGCCTCGGCTGGCACGACATCCTCAAGGCGCTCTGGTCCGGCCGGGAGCTGACTGTCACCCCGGCCGAGCCGGTCGCCGAGCACGACGGCTACCTGGTGGTCGCGGACGGCCTCCCCGAGACCTACCTGCTCGTCGATCCGGGTGACCTGCCGCACCAGGTCCGGGCCCGGGTCACCGGCTCGGTGGCGTACACCTCGCACCACGAGGTGCCCGGCGGCTCCGGGCGGATCGCGGCCCGGCGGGTGTCCGGGGTCGACGGTCTGACCTGGACGGTCCGCTACGACCCGGGGACGCCGGCCGACGACGAGGCGGTGACCGCCGAGACCGCCCGGCTGGTTGCGGCGGCGCGCGCCGCCACCGCCCCCGCCTGAGGTCTACACCTTGAGGACGTCGACCTCGTAGAGCGGGATGGAGGCGTCGCGGGTGGCCAGGGTCAGGTTCTCCGTGATCGCCTGCGCCACCAGCATCCGGTCGAAGGGATCCCGGTGATGCGGCGGCAGGCGGCCTGCGGTGATGGCGTGGTCGTGGGTCACCGGCAGTTCACGGAACCCCATGTCCCGCACCCGTTCCGCGAGGTCGGGAGGACCGGAGAGCTTTCCCGCAAGCTGCTTGATGGTGATCTCCCAGAGGCTGACCGGGGAGAGGAAGACATCGGGGTCGTGGCGTAGCCGGTCGAGGAACTCGACGCCGAGGGTGGCGTCGCCGGTGATGGCCCAGAGTGCGACGTGGGTGTCCAGCAGCAGGGTCATGCGCCGATCCCGAAGTCGGCGGCGATCTCGGCGTTGGTCTGTGGCGAGTCCCAGTCACCGGAGAGGTCCACCTGCCCGGCGAGGGAGCCGACCGCCGTGCGGTTGGCGCGGCGCACGAGCGGCACGACCTTCGCCACGGGGGTGCCCGCCCGGTCGATGATGATCTCTTCGCCGCGTTCCACCCGCTCGATGATGCGCGACAGGTGGGTCTTGGCGTCATGCATGTTGTAGTGCACAGCCTCAGCCGACATGGCGCGACCTCCTGGGTTAGCTAAGTCTTTAGTTTAGGCATGTGGGGCGCCCGGCGGCGGCCGGATAATCCGGTCGAGTGGCTGCGGACCGGCTGTTAGCGTCGCGGCATGTTCGCCACCGACCGGGTCCGTCTGCGTACGCCCACCCCCGACGACGCGCCGGACATGTTCCGGCTGCACAGCGACCCGGAGCTGCACCTGGTCACCGACGACGAGCCGTTCCTGCCGCACCACGTCGGGCAGGTCCGGGCCCGGCTGGAGAAGCGTGCCGCCGAGCAGCCGGAGGCCGCCGCTCCGGTGTCGCTGCTGGCCGAGACCGTCGCCGACGGCACGTTCCTCGGCACCGGCGTGCTCTGGGGCATCAACGCCTTCAACGGGTACGCCCACCTCGGCATCACGCTGCTGCCGGAGGCGCGCGGCCAGGGCTACGGCACCGAGGTGATCCGGCTGCTCTGCCGGTACGGGTTCCGCAACCGCAACCTGCGCCGGCTGGAGATCGAGACGCTCGCCGGCAACACGGCCATGCGGCGCACCGCCGAGAGGTGCGGGTTCGTCCACGAGGGCACCCAGCGGGACCGCGAGTACGACGGCGACGGCTTCACCGACCTGGTGATCTACGGCCTGCTGCGGCGCGACTGGACGCCGTAGCGGGCGCGGCGCCGCCCCGGCTCGGGCCGAGGCGGCACAATCCCGCGCTCAGCCGGTGCGGTAGAACCGCTGCGCGCCCGGGTGCAGCGGGATCGGCCGGGTCGCCGCGGCGCTGGACCGGTTGAAGTTCGCCGCCTCCGGGTGCACCTGGATCAGCTCGCCCTGCCAGGTGAACAGCACCCGGGTCAGGTCGTACGCGAGCTGCTCGGGCATGTCCGCCGCCACCAGGATCACGTTCGCCACGGTGATCGTCGGCGTCGGCGCGGGCGTGCCGTAGACCTCCTTCGGCAGCGTCGCCGTGGTGTAGACCGCGCCGAAGCGGGCGCTCAACGGCTCGATCAGCTCGTCGAGCGGCAGCAGCCGGAACGTGCCGGGCGCGGAGGAGAGCAGGTCCTTGACGCCCGGTGTGGGCAGACCGCCGGAGAAGAACATGGCGTCCAGCCCCTTGGCACGCATCCGCTTGACCGTCTCCGGCAGCGACAGGTTGAACCGCTGGATGTCCCGGTTCGGGTCGATGCCACCGGCGGTGAGCAGACGCCCGGCGATGATGTCGGTGCCGGACTTCGGCGAACCGGTGGAGATGCGCTTGCCGCGCAGGTCGGCGAAGCTGCCGATCTTGCTGTCGGCACGGACGATCACGTGCGTGTAGTTGCTGTAGACCCGGGCCAGCGCCCGCACCGGCTGCGGCTGCTTGTCGAACGCCCCGCGCCCGTCGACCGCGTCCGCGGCCGTGTCGGCCAGGCTGAACGCGATCTCCATGTCGCCGCTCGCCACCCGGGTGATGTTCTCCACCGACGCGCCGGTCGGCTCCGCCCGCGCCTCGTACCCGGGCAGGTGGCGGGTGATCAGGTCGGCGTACCCGCCACCGAGCTGGTAGTAGACACCGGTGGTGTTGCCGGTGGCCAGGAAGATCCGCCCGCCGTGCCACACCTCAGGGGTGGAGTCCTCGGCCGCGCAGCCGGCCACCAGCACCGCCGTCATCAGCGCGGCCAGCAGCCGCAGCGGGCGGCCGGTCACCGTCGGACCGCCGGTTCCAGCGCCTCCGCCACCCGCTGCACCAGCGTCGCCGTCTCGTAGCCGATCTGGCCCAGGTCGCAGCCGGGCGCGGCGAGCACGCCGAGCAGCGCCCGCTCACCCACCGCCATCACCAGCATCACCCCGCCGTCCATGTCGACGATCTGCTGGCGTACCCGGCCGGCCGACATCAGCCGGGCCGCGCCCACGGTCAGGCTCGCCAGCCCGCTGATCACCGCCGCGAGCTGGTCGACCTGGTCGGGGGCGAGGTCCGGCGAGGACGCCAGCCGCAACCCGTCCTCGGAGACCGCGAGCGCGTGCGAGACGTCCGGCACCTGCTCGGCGAAGTTCGCCAGCAGCCAGTCCAGGCCGGCGGAGGACGGTGAGGTCATGCTCTTCTCCCGTTGGGTGTGGTGGTGTTCGGGGCACGGCGGGTCGCGCTGGCCACCCCCTCGGCGAGGGCGGACAGCCGGGCACGTACCACTTCGGGGTCCAGCAGGTCGATGGCCGGCGGCGGCGCGGTGGCGTCCGGCATCGGCTCGGGCAGGTGGCCGCCCACCTGCCGCCGGGGCAGCCCGGCGGCGGTGGTCGGGACGGGCGTCGGCGGCACACTCACCGGCCGGATCCGCGCCGTGCTCGGCGCCAGCAACGCGCCTCCGGGCGTGCGGACGGCGGCGACGCCGCGCACCGGGCCGACGGTCGTGGCGCTGGTGACGAGGCTGCGGCCGCCGGCCGCCGGCCGTCCGGCGGGCCCGGACTTGAACCAGGCCGCCGCGCGCGGTCGCCGCTCCGCGGCCGGCCGCGACGCCACCGACTCGACCCGGGTCAGCACCGATTCCGGTACGTCGACCTGCGCCACAGTGCCGGTGCCCGGGTTGTGCAACTGCACCCGGATCCCGTGCCGGGCGGCCAGGTGGGCCACCACGTGCAGGCCCATGCTGCCCGCCGCGGCGCTGGACAGCATGGCCGGCGCGGCCAGCCGCTCGTTGATCTCGGCCAGCCGGCTCTCGCTGACGCCGATGCCCTGGTCGTGGACGCGCAGCATCAGCCCGTCGACGGTGCGCCGGCCGTCGACGAGCACCCGGGCCTCGGGTGGCGAGTAGACGGTCGCGTTCTCCAGCAGCTCCGCCAGCAGGTGCACCAGATTGCCGGCCGCCGTGCCGTGCACCGCCGCGGTCGGCACGTCGATCTCCACCCGCGGGTAGTCCTCGATCTCGGAGGCCGCCGCCCGGACCACGTCGTCCAGCAGCAACGCGCCCTCGTGCCCGCGGCCGGGCTCACCACCGGCCAGCACCAGCAGGTTCTCGCCGTTGCGGCGCAACCGGGCGGCGAGGTGGTCCAGCGCGAACAGACGGGCCAGCGCGTCCGGGTCGGTCTCCTCGCGCTCGAAGTCGTCGAGCAGCCGTAGCTGCCGGGTGATGAGCGTACGGATGCGCCGGGCCAGCGCCTCCGCCATCCGGGTCACGTCCAGCCGCAACTCGGCCTGCTGCCCGGCCAGCCGCAACGCGGCCCGGTTCACCGTGTCGAACGCCTCCGCGACCTGCGCCACCTCGTCCCGGCCCCGGCGGATCCCGTCGGTTATCCGGGTCGCCGGGCCCTCCGCCGGGGTCCGCTCGCCCGCCGCGATCGCGGTGATCCGCTCCGGCAGTTCCCGGTTGGCCATGGTGAGCGCGGCCACCCGCAGCCGGCGCAACCGGCGGCTGGTGCGGACCGCCAGCAGCACGGCGGTGACGAGCGAGCCGAGCGCGACTGTGCTCGTCGCCCCGGCGGTGAGCACCGCACGCAGCCGGGCCGCCCCGGCCAGGTCAGCCGCGTCCCGGTCCAGCCCGTCGGACAGGTCCCGGCCGAGCAGGTTGTACCGGCGGATCGCGCCGCTCTGCGCCACGTACCAGGCGTCACCGTCGGTCTTCACCGTGCCCGGCGCGCCGTCGGAGTCGAGCACGGCGTCACGTATCCGGCGGGCAGTGTTCACGTCGGTGCCGTCGACCAGCCGGTACCAGGCCCTGTTCGCCGGTGCGGAGGCGATCCGCAGGAACTCGGCCTGCCGCTGCTCCCGGGCACCCCGCAGCCGGCCCAGCCGGGCCAGTTCGCCGCTCTGCAGTCCACCCCGGACGAACACCGCCCGCAGCAGGTCGCGCTCCAGCGCGGACAGGTGCTCCTGGGCGGCCACCGCGGCCACCTCGCGCGCCTGGTTGGCCAGCTCGGCGTCGCGGAGCTGGCTCGGCAGCGCGTCCGCGACCGCGAGCAGCGACTCCACCAGCGACACGTACGCCGGGTCGCCGCGCTCACCGGCCAGCGCCAGGTCCCGGGTCGGCGAGAGCTGCTCCAGGCGCCCCCGCGCGTCGTCCAGCACCCCGGCCAGATTCGGGGCGGCCCTACGCGCGTCACCCTGCGCCGAGCGGTAGCGGTCCACCGCCGTGTCCACCCGGCGGCGCTGCGCGTCCACGAGCGGGCGGCCGGACGTACCGCCGCGCTGGCGCAACGCGGCCGTCTCGCCCAGTTCGCGCTCCAGCTCGTGCACCAGCCGTACGGTCGCGGTGGCGGTGCCGGCCAGCACGCGGGCCCGGTCGGCGTCGGCGGACGCGTCGAGCGCGGCGTCGGTCTGCGCCGCCCCCAGCACGACCAGGCCGGCGGTGGCCACCAGGATCGGCGCCAGCAGTTGGACGCGGACCGAGCGGAGGCGTCCGGTGCGGTCCGCGGAGCGGTGATGCCGGCGTACGCGGGCCGGGTGGGGCAGCGGCACGGGGGTCTCCGGGTCGGGTCGGTGGGCCGGGCCCGGACGCGCGTCCGGGCCCGGCCCGTTCGGGTCAGCTCGCGCCGAGGTCGCTCAGCGCCCGCTCCGCGCCCCGGTGCAGCGGCACCGGATCGGTCTTGCGGGCGTTGCCCAGCTCGATGCCCTTCGCCGCCGGGTTCGCCTGGGCCAGGGCATCCTTGGAGTCGAAGACCGTCCGGGTGATCGCGCAGGCCACGTCGGCGTCGAGGTTGTCCCGCACCAGCAGCACGTTCGGCACCACGATGGTGGGCACGTCGGCCGGGGTCCGGTAGACGTCCTTGCCGATGGTGCCCGCCTGGTACGCCGGGTTCAGCTCGGCCATCTTCGGCAGCAGCGGGCTGATGTCGACGAACTTCACCTTGTCGCCGGACGTGGTGAACAGGTCGGTGACCCCGCCGGTCGGCACGCCGCCGGACCAGAAGAAGCCGTCGATGCTGCCGTCCTTCATGCCGTCGACGGTCTTGGTGAGGTCCAGCCGCTGCGCCTGGATGTCCTTGGCCGGGTCCAGCCCGGCGGCGGTGAGCAGCCGGTTGGCGATGACCTCGGTACCGGACTTGGGCGAGCCGGTGGAGATCTTCTTGCCCTTCATGTCGGCCACCGACGTGATCCCCGCGTCGGCGCGGACCACCACCTGCGTGTAGTTGTCGTAGATCCGGGCCAGCGCCTTGACTGGCTGCGGCGCGGTGAAGCTCCCCTTGCCCTGCACCGCGTTGACAGCGGTGTCGAACAGCGAGAACGCCACGTCGTACTGGCCGGCGACGAGCTGCTCAACGTTCTGCACCGAGGCGCCGGTCTCGGCGGCCGTCCCGGTGAGCTTCCCGTCGGTGGTCTTGCTCAGCTCACCGGCGAGCGCGTTGCCGACCACGTAGTAGACGCCCGTGGCGTTGCCGGTGGCGATGCCGACCCGGGTGTCCTTGGTGACCTTGCAGCTGACCTCGCGGGCGGCGTCGTCCTTCGCCGCGCCGTCCTGACGGCCCCCGCAGCCGGCGGCACCGGCGGCGACCAGGACGAGTGCCCCGACACCCGCCACTATCCTCGCGTCGATCCGTCCCACTCTCTCTCCTCCCCAAGGTCCACGGATTCTTCGACCGCCGGGCGGCCGGCGTGCCCGGCGGCGCCACGTCGGACGTACACGCCCGCGACCGCGAGCGCGGCGAGCGCCGCGCCGATCGCCATGGGCAGCGGTTCCAGCCAGAGCAGCACCAGCCCGGCGATCGCGCCGACGATCCGCTCCGGCACGCCGGCCGGGCCCACACCGGGCAGCCAGCCGCCGGCCGCGACCGCCAGCACCGCCACGCCCAGCGCCGACACCAGGGCGGCCGTGACGATCCGCCCGGGCCCGCCGATGCCGAGCAGCCCGAGACCGGTCGGCGTGATCACGAAGGCCAGCGGGATCAGGTACGCCGGCAGCGCGTACCGCAGGGTCTGCCACATGGTCGGCACCAGCCGGCCGCCGGTGACCGCGGCGGCGGCGACCGCGGCCAGCGCGGTCGGCGGCGAGACCTCGGACAGCACCGCGAAGTAGAAGACGAACATGGCCGCGGCGGGCGCCTCGACGCCCAGGTTGAGCAGCGCCGGGCCGATGATCACCCAGCCGATGACGAACGAGGCGGTGACCGGAACCGCGAGACCCAGCAGGCTCAGCGCGACGGCGGCGAGCACCGCGGTCAGCGCCAGCACCACGGCCGGCTCCGAGCTGACCGCCTGCGCGCCGTCGATCAGCAGCGCGGCGGCCTGCGGCCCGAGACCGGTCTTCGTGGTGGTGGCGGTGATGATGCCGGCCGCGGCGCAGACGGCGCTCACCGCGAGCACCCCGCGTACGCCGTCGCGCAGCGCGGCCACCAGCCGGGCCGGCGTGAGGCGGTGCCGGCGGTCCAGGAAGGACAGCACGGCCGCGATCGCGGTGGCGACGACCACCGCGCGCATCGCCGACGCGCCGAGCGCCAGCACCACGATGATCACGAAGAGCGAGAGGAAGTGGTAGCCGAAGCGGGCCAGCAGCCGCCACGCCGAGCCGGTGTCGATGACCACCGGCCGCACGCCGGAGCGCCGGGCGTCGATCTCGACGGAGAGCAGGATGCCCAGGTAGTAGAGGATCGTCGGCACCGTGGCCCAGCCGAGCACCTGGAGGTACGACACGCCCAGGTACTCGGCGATGATGAACGCGGCGGCGCCGAGCGTCGGCGGCGACAGGATCGCCCCCACACCCGCGGCGGCGAGCATGCCGCCCGCCCGTTCGGCCGGGTAGCCGGCGCGGCGCAGGATCGGCCAGGTCACCGCGCCGATGCTGACGGTGGTGGCGGCGCCGGAGCCGGAGACGGTGCCGAGCAGGAAACCCGAGGCGACGGCGGTGCGCCCGGCGGCCGTGCGGGAGCGGCGGAACGCGGCGGCGGACAACTCCACGAAGAACCGGCCCGCGCCGGACAGGTCGAGCACGGCGCCGTAGATCGTGAACAGCACGATGTACGAGGCGGCCACGTCCAGCGGGGTGCCGTAGAAGCCGCTGTCGGAGTTGTAGAACGCGTCGACGAGCTGCCCGAAGTCGAGTCCCGCGTGCGCCACCGGCCAGGCCTGTGGCAGCAGCCCGCCGTAGTAGCCGTACCCCAGGAACAGCACGCAGACCGCCGGCAGGATCCATCCGGTGGTACGCCGGCAGGCCTCCAGCAGCAGGAGCAGCAGCCCGGTGCCGAACGCCACGTCCAGCGGATCCAGCAGGCCCTGCCGGTCGAGGAAGGCGTCGTACCCGCCGCCACCGGCGCCGATGGTGACCGGCAGCACCGGGTAGAGGCAGACCACGAGCGCCGCGAGGGCCAGCAGCCAGTCCACCGGCGTGGGCCCGCGCCGGTTGTCCGCGTCGGCCCCGGCGCGCCGCAGCCGCACCCCCGAGGGGTACGCGAGGAACACCACCGGCAGTACGCCGGCCAGGAAGAAGATCAGGTAGTACTTGCTGCCCTGAGCCAGCGGGAAGAACACCTGCCAGAGCGTCAGCAGCCCGACCGCGACGGTGATGCCGGTGAAGAGAACACCGACCGGTCCGGCGAGCACCCGCCCCGGCTTCTCCTCCTCGAACCGGGCGGCCAGTTCGCGGGCGTCCTGGTGGGCCTGTTCCGGGGTCGGCTCCCTGTGACTCTCGGTCTCGCCCGGGGCGTGGGTCTCGCTGTCGTCCAGGGTCCGGGCCTCGCCCCGGGTGCGTTGCTCGGCCGGAGTGCGGCGTTCGTCTGCCGGGTGGTGGTCGGCTCGGCTGTGGTGGAGCGTCTCGCCCGGCCCGTCGTCGGCCCACTCGGGTCCGCCGACGCTTCCCTCGTCCGGCGGCAGCGACACCACCTCGGCGTCCACGTCGGACCCCGGTCGTCCGCCGGACGGCGGCCGGGGTTTGGGGGGAGTCGCGTCGGAGGGGCGAACGGGCGGCACGAGGGGGCACGATACGCGAATAGCGCGCAGGTTGGGAACATTGCCGATCGTGATTGCAATGAGTGACGGAATGGAGGTTCGCTCACTCGTGTCACATATTTCTTGAAACTGTTTCGCGATGTCGGGAGGCGGTCTCGCTCGGCTCTCTCGCGATATCGCTTACAACGATGAAGATGGGCGCGCCCGGGATGCTTGTCGTCACGCAACGTGTCCACTGAGGCGGGTGTGTATTCCGCGGCGGCTCGCGCGCGCGACGCTCGTCGCACCGGCTCGCGCCGGGTTGCGCGCGCTCGTACCGCCACGCTCGTCCCGGGCGGGAAATGTCCGGGCAGCGTGTCCGCCGTCTCGCATTTCCATGGTCGACGTTACTTCGCCGAGGTGGTGGCATCGGGGCGCGCCCGCGTCGCCACTTCGGCGCGCCGCCTATTGGCACGCCTCGCTCGCGCGCCTGCCCCCTGGGCCGTCGGTGGTCGATTACTTGATGAGTGGAACACCATGGGTGCCTCCGGCCCTGTTTGACACCCATGGAGTTCCACTCGTCGTGACGGTCGTCGAGATGTCGGCGATCGGCGGTCGCGGCGAACGACGGCTCGTCGAGTGCTCGGGCGGGAGTGCGGTGGTGCGCCGAGGGAAGGGTTGCCCCGCCTCCTTTGCTCTGCATCCATCGGCGCATCTGGTTACGGAGCGTGTCCGTCGCGCGAGTGGCTGCAGAGCAGAGGCGGCGAGGGGTGGAAGGTGCCGACGGAGAGGCGGGCGGCAGGGCGCGGGCAGTGGAGCGCGGGCAGCGGCGACACCGGTGAGTGCGGGCGGAAGGCGGCGGCAGGGCACGGCCGGGAATGTGAGAGCCGAGAAGTGGGCGGGAACCGGCCGGCGGCGGCCGAGTGGTCGGTTTGCGGGTGCGGTGGTTATCGCTGCCCTCGTCAGGGCATGTCGTGCGGGACGACATGACGACGAGGAGGTGCCATGGCCGCCCGCGACGACGCCCACGACGTCCACGACGACACCCGCGACGACGCCCCCGCTGCGCGCGACGACGTCCCCGCTGGGCAGGACCGGCCCGGCGGGCGGAAGCGCACCGGGCCGGTGGGGCCGGACGACGGGCCGGACAGCCCGGCCGACCTGTCGGCCACCGGCTGGATGGCGACCCTCAAGCGGACCGTCCGGGAGTTCCAGGACGACAGCCTCACCGACTGGGCCGCGGCGCTCACCTACTACGGGGTGCTCTCCATCTTCCCGGGCGTACTGGTGCTGATCTCGGTCCTCGGCCTGCTCGGCGACCGGGCCACCGAGGGGGTACGGGACACCGTCGGGCAGGCGGTGCCGGAGGAGAACATCCGCCGCATCATCGAGAGCGCGATCGACCAGGCCGGCCAGTCCGGCGGGCTGGCGAGCATCGCGGCGATCATCGGTCTGGTGGCGGCGTTCTGGTCGGCCTCCGGCTACGTCGCCGCGTTCATGCGCGCCTCGAACAGCATCTACGACGTGCCGGAGGGACGGCCGATCTGGAAGACGCTGCCGGTACGCCTCGGCGTGACTGCGGTGATCGGCGTGATGCTGCTGATCAGCGCCGTGATCGTGGTGTTCACCGGTGGGCTGGCCGAGCAGGCGGGAAACGCGATCGGGCTCGGCGAGACCGCCGTGACCGTGTGGAACATCGCCAAGTGGCCGGTGCTGCTGGTGCTGGTGAGCTTGATGTTCGCGATCCTCTACTGGGCCTCGCCGAACGCCCGGCACGGCGGTTTCCGCTGGGTCAGCCCCGGTGGCGTGCTCGCGGTGGTGCTCTGGCTGGTGGTGTCCGGCCTGTTCGCGCTCTACGTCAGCAACTTCGGCTCGTACAACAAGACGTACGGCGCGGTGGCCGGCGTGATCATCTTCCTGGTGTGGCTGTGGCTGAGCAACGTCGCCATCCTGCTGGGCGCGGAGTTCGACGCCGAGTTGGAGCGCAGCCGCGCCATCGCCGCCGGGCACCCGGCCGACGAGGAGCCCTACGTCGAGCTGCGCGACGACCGCAAGCTGCGCAAGAAGGGCCGCGCGCCCTCCCGCTGACCCGGGAGAGCGTCCGATCCCGAGAACGCATCCGACCCGAGAACGCGCCGCCCCGCCCGGAAGAACCCCGGGCAGGGCGGCGCGTTTTCATGATCCGAAACTCGCTTTTGTTCGTATGGACAAAAGTTTGCATCAGACGTGCCGAAGCTATGGACATGCGGCCCGGAAGGCTCCTACTGTGTCGGACACAACACACATCGCCGCCGTCGATGTGACGGACTTCCGATGCGGAGGTGACTGCCGGTGCGGACGGTCGACCCCCTGCACGTACGGCTTCTGCGGCTGCTCCGGGACGAGGGCGCGGTGTCCCGCGCCGAACTCGGCGACCGGCTCCAGATGCCCCGCCCGCGCCTGCTCGCCGAGCTGGAACGCCTCGTCTCCCTCGGGTACGTCGCCGAGGCCGGGCTCGCCGCCTCCCGTGGCGGCCGGCGTTCCACACTCGTCGAGCTGAGCCCGCACCTGCGGTTCGCCGCCGTCGACCTGGGCGCCAGCTCGATCGACGTGGAGGTGGTCAACGGCCGGCTGGAGACGGTGGCCGCCTACACCGAGGTCGCCGACATCCGCTCCGGCCCGAAGGTGACGCTCCAGCGGGTGAACGAGCTGCTGCACAAGGCCGAGGTGGACGGCGCGTACGAGCGGCTCGACGCGGTGGGCATCGGCGTTCCGGGGCCGGTGAGCTTCCGCGACGGCGTGCCGGTCTCCCCGCCGATTATGCCGGGGTGGGACCGGTTCCCGGTCCGCGAGCTGCTCACCCGCGAGCACGGCTGCCCGGCCGTGGTCGACAACGACGTCAACATCATGGCGATCGGGGAGCGGCACGGCGGCGTGGCCCACTCCGTCGACGACTTCCTCTTCATCAAGATCGGCACCGGCATCGGCTGCGGCATCTACCTGCACGGCGAGGTCTACCGGGGCACCGACGGCTGCGCCGGGGACATCGGCCACATCCAGGTCGACCCGAACGGTCCGATGTGCAGCTGCGGCAACGTCGGCTGCCTGGAGGCCGTGTTCAGCGGCGCCGCGCTGGCCCGGGAGGCGACAGTCGCGGCCCGCACCGAGGTGTCCCCGGCACTGGCCGAGCGGCTGGCCGCCCGGGGTGTGGTGACCGCGCTGGACGTGGCGCAGGGGGCGATCGAGGGGGACGTCACCTGCATCCAGCTCATCCGCGACGGCGGCCGGCGGGTCGGCAGCGTGCTGGCCGGGCTGGTCAGCTTCACCAACCCGTCGATGATCGTCATCGGCGGCGGGCTCGCCCAGCTCGGCCACATCCTGCTCGCCGAGATCCGCAGCGTGGTCTACCGCCGCTCGCTGCCGCTGGCCACCGGCAACCTGCCGGTCGTCCTGTCCGAGCTGGGCCCGCGCGCCGGCGTCGCCGGCGCCGCCGTGCTGGCGAGTGACCTCGCGTTCGGGGAGGCAGCGTGAGCGCGAGGAGTGAGCCGGTCCTGCGAGCCCCGCAGTCGCGAACGAAGGGCGGTGCAGCGTGAGCGAGATCGGAGAACCACTGGTCGAGGCGCCCGCCGACGCCGTCGCGGGCGAGGTGGTCCTGCGCCTCACCGACGTGGTCAAGACGTTCCCGGGGGTACGCGCGCTCGACGGCGTGCAACTGGAGGTGCGGGCCGGCGAGGTGCACTGCCTGCTGGGGCAGAACGGCGCCGGCAAGTCCACGCTCATCAAGGTGCTGGCCGGGGTGCACCGGCCGGACTCCGGCGAGGTCGTCTGGCGCGGCGAGGCGGCGTCGTTCGCCGATCCACAGGCCGCCATGCGCGCCGGCATCGCCACCATCTACCAGGAACTCGACCTGGTCGACGACCTGTCGGTGGCGGAGAACGCGTTCCTGGGTCACGAGCCGCGCCGGTTCGGCTTCGTCCGGCGCGGGCACATGGCCCGGCGTACGCGGCAGATCCTGGCCCGGCTCGGCCACCCGGAGATCCCGCCGGGACGGCTGGTGCGGCACCTGCCCGCGGCGGGCAAGCAGATCGTCAGCATGGCCCGGGCGCTGTCCCACGAGGCCCGGCTGATCATCATGGACGAGCCGAGCGCGGTGCTGGCCCACGACGAGGTGGCGAACCTGTTCCGGATCATCCGGGAACTCACCGCGCAGGGCATCGCGGTCATCTACATCTCGCACCGGCTGGAGGAGATCCGCGAGATCGGCGACCGGGTCACCGTACTCAAGGACGGCCGGACCACGGCGGCGAGCCTGCCGGCCCGCGAGACACCGACCCGCGACCTGGTCGCTCGGATGACCGGGCGGACCATCGAGTACGTCTTCCCGCAGCGCCCGGCCGACCACGGGGGTGGCGCGGAACTGCTGCGGGTGGAGGGGCTGACCCGGCACGGCGAGTTCGCCGACGTCTCGCTCGGGGTCCGGGCGGGGGAGATCGTCGGCATCGCCGGGCTGGTCGGTTCCGGCCGCTCGGAGCTGCTGGAGACCATCTTCGGCGCGCGCCGGGCGCACGCCGGGACGGTCCGGGTGGACGGCCGTGCGTTGCGGCCCGGCAGTGTGGGCGCGGCGGTACGGGCCGGGATGGGCATGGCGCCGGAGGAGCGCAAGAGCCAGGCGCTGCTGCTGGGCGAGCCGATCTACCGCAACGTCACGCTCGCCACGTTCAGCCGGTACGCCCGCCTCGGCTTCACAGACGCCGGACGCGAACGCGCCGAGGCGGACCGGATCGCCGCGTCGCTGGAGCTGCGGCCCCGGGACGTACGGCGGCCGGTGCGCACGCTGTCCGGCGGCAACCAGCAGAAGGTGGTGGTCGGACGGTGGCTGCTCGGGGACACCCGGCTGCTGCTGCTCGACGAGCCGACCCGGGGCGTGGACGTGGGCGCCCGCGCCGAGCTGTACCAGGTGATCCGCGATCTGGCCGCCCGTGGCGTCGGGGTGCTGCTGGTCTCCAGCGAGGTGCCCGAGGTGCTGGGCCTGGCCGACCGGGTGCTGGTGATGCGGGAGGGCCGGGTGGTCCGCGAGGCCCCGGCCGGCGAACTGGACGAGAACACCGTGCTCGACCTCGTCATGGCGGGGTCCCTCATGGAAGGCGCACCGGCATGAGCGATGTCAGAGAATCCTCGCTGCCCGCGCAGTCGCCGCCGGTGGAGCGGGCGCAGACCGCCAAGGTCGGCGCGCCGGCGAAGCTCTCCTGGTGGCGCGGCGACGGCGGGGAGGGCGTCAAGCGCAACCTCGGCCTGCTCGCCACGCTGGTCGTGCTCGTGGTCATCGGCATCCTGACCCGCCCCGACCTCTACGGTGACCCGAACTGGGTGTGGGGCAACACGCTCACCATCCTCAAGCTCGCCTCGGTGGTCGGTGTGGTCACCGTCGGCATGACCTTCGTGATCATCGGCGGTGGCATCGACCTGTCGGTCGGCGCGATCGTCGCGCTCGCCGGGGTCTGGTGCACCACTGTCGCCACGCAGAGCTACGGCGCGGGCGGCATGATCTTCACGGCGCTCACCGTCGGGCTCGCCGTCGGCGTGGTGAACGGGCTGCTCGTCTCGTACGGGCGGCTGGTGCCGTTCATCGCCACGCTCGCCATGCTCGTCGCCGCCCGAGGGTTGGCGGCGGAGATCTCCGACAAGCAGACCCAGGTGTCGGGCAACACGTTCATCAACGGCATCGCCAGCACGAACGTGCTCGGCATCCCGCTGCTGGTCTACATCCTGGTGGCGGTGGTGGCGGCCGGCTGGGTGCTGTTGAACCGGACCACGTTCGGCCGCCGTACGGTGGCGGTCGGCGGCAATCCGGAGGCGGCCCGGCTGGCCGGCATCAACGTCCGCCGGCACACCGTGATGCTCTACGCGCTGTCCGGTCTGTGCTGCGGCATCGCCGCGGTCATGCTGACCGCGCAGGCCACCTCCGCGCAGGCGGCGATGGCCAACCTCTACGAGCTGGACGCGATCGCCGCCGCGATCATCGGGGGCACGCTGCTCAGCGGCGGGCGGGGAACGATCATCGGTTCCCTGCTCGGGGTGATCATCTTCTCCACCATCACCAACCTGTTCGCCATCAACAACCTGTCCGCCGAGGCCCAGAACATGGTCAAGGGCGGCATCATCGTCGCCGCCGTCCTGGTCCAGCAGGTGCAGTTCGGCAGCCTCACCCAGTTCCTCGCCCGCAACCGGGCCACCACCACCTGACCCCACGCGCACATCCCGGCCGCCGTCGTACCGACTGCGGTCCGGCCCGCCACACCCGAAACCACCCCACCACCTCATCCCAGGAGGCGTCATGAGAACACCGCGCCATGACCTGTCCCGCCGCCGGCTGCTCTTCGGCGGGGCCGCCGTCTCCGCCGGGGTGCTGCTCGCCGGCTGCACCAGCAACGAGCAGAACCCGACCGAGGCGCAGACCAAGGCGGCCGGTTCCGGCGCCAACACCGAGACGGGCAAGAAGGTGAGCATCGGCTTCTCCGCTCCCGCCGCCGACCACGGCTGGATCGCCGCCATCACCAACAACGCCAAGGCGCAGGCCGGGGCGTACCAGGACGTGGAGCTGAAGTCGGTCGAGGCCGGCGCGGACGCGGCGGCCCAGCGGGCGGCGCTGTCCACGCTGATCTCGCAGAAGCCCGACGTGATCGTGCTGCTGCCGCACGACGGCAAGGAACTCAACGCGTTCGGCCTGGAGGCGATGAAGGCCGGCATCCCGGTGGTCAACCTGGACCGGGCCTTCCCGGACGCGCGCGCCTACCGGCTGCAGATCAAGGGCGACAACTACGGCATGGGGGTGGCCGCCGCCACCTACATCGCCGAGCAGCTCAAGGCCAAGGGCGTGAGCAACCCGGTGATCGGCGAGATCCCCGGCATCGAGTCGCTGGAGCTGACCCAGGAACGGTCCAAGGGGTTCGCCGACACGCTCGCCTCGTACGGGTTCAAGGTCGCCAACCGGCGGCCGGCGGAGTTCACTGTCGACTCCGGGCAGCAGGCCGCCACGGGTCTGTTCCAGGCGCTGCCGAAGATCGACGCGGTCTGGAACCACGACGACGACCAGGGCATCGGCGTGCTGGCGGCGGTCAACCAGGCCAACCGCAAGGAATTCATCATGGTCGGCGGCGCCGGCTCCAAGAAGGCCATGGAGGACATCGCCGCCGACAACACCGTCCTCAAGGCCACAGTCACCTACAGCCCTTCGATGGCTTCCTCGGCCATCTCCCTGGCCCGCCTGATCGGCCAGGGCAAGGGCATGTCCGACCTGGTCGAACTCCAGGTACCGAAGGAGATCGTGCTCGCCTCCGAGACGATCACCAAGGAGAACGCGAGCGACTACCTGAAGCTCGGGTTCTGACACACGGGGGGAGACCCACCTTGTCCAGTCATGACAGCATCCTGCGCGTCGGCATGGTCGGCTACGCGTTCATGGGCGCCGCGCACTCCCAGGCGTGGCGCACCGTGAACCGGGTGTTCGACCTGCCGGCGCGGGTGCGGATGGCGCTCGTCTGCGGCCGGGACGAACCGAAGGTGGCCGAGGCCGCCGACCGGCTCGGCTGGGACGGCTACACCACCGACTGGCGGCGGCTCGTCGAGTCCGACGAGATCGACGTGGTCGACATCTGCACGCCGGGGGACAGCCACCGCGAGATCGCACTCGCCGCGCTCGCCGCGGGCAAGCACGTGCTGTGCGAGAAGCCGCTCGCCAACAGCGTCGCCGAGGCCCGGGAGATGACCGAGGCCGCGGCCCGGGCCCGCGAGTCCGGGGTACGCGCGATGTGCGGCTTCAACTACCGGCGGGTGCCCGCTGTCGCCCTGATGCGGCAGTTGGTGGCCGACGGGCGGATCGGCGAGATCCGGCACGTCCGGGCGACCTACCTCCAGGACTGGATCGTCGACCCGCAGTTCCCGCTGGTGTGGCGGTTGCAGAAGGACAGGGCGGGCTCCGGCGCGCTCGGTGACATCGGCGCGCACATCATCGACCTGACCCAGCACGTCACGGGTCAGCTCGTCAGCGGCGTCAGCGCGCTCACCGAGACGTTCGTGCGGCAGCGGCCACTCGTCGCCGGGTCGAGCGGCCTCGCCGCGCAGGCCGACGGCAACGGCAGCGCGACGGGTCAGGTGACTGTGGACGACGCGGCGGTGTTCGTGGCCAGGCTCGACGGGGGAGCGCTGGCCACGTACGAGGCGACCCGGTTCGCCACCGGCCGCAAGAACGCCCTGCGGGTCGAGATCAACGGCTCGCGCGGCAGCGTCGTGTTCGACCTGGAACGCCTCAACGAACTGGAGTTCCTGGACGCCACGCGGCCCGCCGCCGAGCAGGGCTTCAGCCGGATCCTGGTGACCGAGCCGGACCACCCGTACCTGGGTGCGTGGTGGCCGCCCGGCCACATCATCGGCTACGAGCACTCCTTCACCCACCAGGCGCGCGACTTCGTCGAGGCGGTCGCCACCGGCGCCGACCCGGCACCGTCGTTCGCCGACGCGCTTCAGGTCCAGCTCGTGCTCGACGCGGTGACCCGCTCGGCCGAGCGGGCCGCCTGGACGGAGGTGGAGCCCGCTCTGGCCGAAGCTTCCGCCTGACCCGAGGCGGCCCCTGCGGGGTCCGCCGACACTCACCGGCGCCGGCCGGCGAGGGCCCGCCGCGGTTGCGCCCCGCGGCGGGGACGAGGCCGGCTCCGGGGAGCGTGCCGCCGGTGTCCGCCGGCACGACCAGTACGGCCCTCCGGTGCGGCCGGACCGGGATTCCCCGGCCGCACCGGCGGACCGGCCTTACCTGGGGAGGTAGCGCGAATGCGTACGGGTGTCTGGCTGGTGGGTGCGCGCGGCTCGGTCGCCACCACCGCCGTGGTCGGCGGGCTGGCCCTGCGGGCCGGGCTCACCGCGCCGACCGGCTGCGTGACCGAGCTGCCCGACCTGCGCGGGCCCGCCCTGCCGGGCTTCGCCGATCTCGTCTTCGGCGGCCACGACGTGGTCGCCACCCCGCTCACCAAACGCGCCGAGGCGCTGGCCGCCGCCGGGGTGCTGCCCGCCCGGCTGGCCGACGCCGTGGCACCGGACCTGGCCGCCGTCGAGGCGGCCCTGCGTCCCGCACCGACCGAGGGCGACCAGGGCGAGCGGATCGCCACTGTGGTCCGTGACCTGACCGGGTTCCGGGACCGGCACGGGCTGGACCGGGTGGTGGTGGTCAACGTCGCCGCGACTGAGCCGGCGCCCGTCCCGCACCCGGCGCACCACGACCTGGCCGCGCTGCGGGACGCGCTGACCGGCCCGGCCGACGTGCTGCCGCCCAGCTCCGGATACGCGTACGCGGCGTTCACCGCAGGCTGCCCGTACGTGGACTTCACCCCGTCGACCGGTGCCCGGCTGCCGGCCCTGGCCGCGCTCGCCGCCGAACACGCGCTGCCGTACGCCGGGCACGACGGCAAGACCGGCGAGACGTTGCTCAAGTCGGTGCTCGCGCCGATGTTCGCGATGCGGCACCTGGCCGTGCGCTCCTGGTCCGGCACGAACCTGCTCGGTGGCGGCGACGGCGCCACGCTCGCCGACCCGGCCGCCAACGCCGCGAAGGTGGGCAGCAAGCAGCGGGTGCTCGCCGAGACGCTCGGCTACCTGCCGGAGGGCCACACCCGGATCGAGTACGTCGAGGAACTGGGCGACTTCAAGACGGCCTGGGATCTGGTCACGTTCGCCGGTTTCCTGGGCACCGGCATGCGGATGGAGTTCACCTGGCACGGCTGCGACTCCGCGCTGGCCGCGCCGCTCGTGCTGGACCTGGCCCGGCTCACCGCCGCCGCGCACGCCGCCGGCCACCACGGCCCGCTGACCGAGCTGGCGTTCTTCTTCAAGGATCCGCTCGGCGCGACCGGCCACGCGCTCGGCGACCAGTGGACGGTGCTGCGGGACTTCGTCGCCGGCCTGCACGCCCGGGTGACGCCGTGACCCGCCTGGCCGACCTGGCCGACCTGGTCCGGGCGCCCGCCGCGCTCTCCGTACCGGGGGATGTGCTCTCCGGCGCGGCGGCCGCCGGTGCGCTCGGCCCGCGCACACCGGCCCTGGCCGGCGCGTCGGTGCTGCTCTACTGGGCCGGGATGGCCGCCAACGACTGGGCCGACCGGCGGCTGGACGCGGTCGAGCGGCCGGAGCGGCCGATCCCGTCCGGCCGGGTGCGCCCGTCCGTCGCGCTCGGCGTCGCGTCCGGCCTGACCGCCGCCGGGCTCGCGGTAGCCACCGCCGCCGGGGGCCGCCGCGCGGCAGCGGCCGCGCTCCCACTCGCCGCGACGATCTGGGGGTACGACCTACGGGCGAAGAACACCGCGGCCGGCCCGGCGGTGATGGCCGCGTGCCGGGGGCTGGACGTGCTGCTCGGCGCGTCCGGCGGGCGGGTGGTCCGGGCGCTGCCGGCCGCGATTACAGTCGCGGCGCACACCTGGACCGTGACCGCGCTGTCCCGCCGCGAGGTCACCGGCGCGGACCGGCGGCTGCCCGGCCTCACACTGGCCGGCACCGCCCTGATCGCGCTCGCCACCCCGGCCCGGCCCACGCAACCCGCCACCGGCCGCGGCGGTTCCAGCCGCGCCGCCCGGCTCGGTGACCTCGTGCCGGCGGTCCTCGCGGCCGGATACGCCACCCGCTACGGCCGGGCCCAGGCGCGGGTGCTCGCCGACCCGTCACCGGGCCGGGTGCGCGCCGCCGTCGGGGCCGGGATCACCGGGCTGCCCGCGTTGCAGGGCGCGCTGACCGCCCGCGCCGGAGCCCGGATGCTCGGCCTCGCCGTGGCCGGCGCCGCCCCGCTCGGCCGCCGCCTGGCCCGACTGATCTCACCGACATGACCGCCGCGCCCACCCGGGCCGCCGCCGGCCCACTGTCCGGACCGGGCGCGCTGCGCTTCGGGTACGGCACCAACGGCTTCGCCAACCACCGGCTCGGCGACGCGCTGGCGGTGATCGCCGACCTCGGGTACGTGGGCGTCGCGCTCACCCTCGACCACGACCACCTGGACCCGTTCGCCCCCGGCCTGGCCCGCCGGGTCGCCGCCGTACGCCGCCGGCTGGACGCGCTCGGCCTCGCAGTGGTGGTCGAGACCGGCGCCCGGTACCTGCTCGACCCGCGCCACAAGCACGCGCCGACACTGCTGCACGACGACCCGGCACGGCGGGTGGAGTTCCTGCGCCGGGCCGTCCGGATCGGCGCCGACCTGGGCGCGGAGGCGGTCTCCTTCTGGGCCGGCGTACGCCCGCCCGGCGTACCACCCGATGTCGCGGCCGACCGCCTGGTCGCGGGCTGCGCGACGGTGTGCGCCGAGGCGGCGGAGGCGGGCGTGCCGCTGGGTTTCGAGCCGGAGCCGGGCATGCTCGTCGAGGACATCGCCGGGTGGTGGTGGCTGCGCGAGGCGCTCGGCGCGCCGCCCGGCTTCGGCATCACGCTCGACATCGGCCACTGCCGCTGCCTGGAGCCGCTGCCGGTGCCACAGTGCGTGTCCGAGGTCGCCGAGCACCTGGTCAACGTGCAGATCGACGACATGCGCCGGGGTGTGCACGAGCACCTGGAGTTCGGCACCGGCGAGATCGACTTCCCGCCGGTGCTGCGTGCCCTGGCCGACGCCGGCTACCGCGGGCTGGTGGCCGTGGAACTGCCCCGGCACTCGCACGCCGCCCCGGCCGTCGCCGCCCGCTCACTGGACTACCTGCGCACCGCCGCCTCGCGCGGCGAGGGGCGGTGACCCACCACCTTCCACCCGGCAGAGGGGAGACGGCATGACACCCGACCGACTGCGCGCCGCGCTTCGGGGCGTACCCGATCCGCAGTGGCTGGACGCGGCGCTGCGCCGCGTCGCGACCGAACCCACGGCCGTCGAGCGGTTCTTCGCCGCCGCCGCCCGGCGGTGCGGTCGCGGGCCGCTGCCCGACCTGCCCGGCTGGACGGCCGACGACGCGGCGCGGGCGCTGCTGCTGACCGCGCTGCCGAACGGCCACGCCGTAGCCGCGGAGACCCTGTACCGGCAGGGCGACGCCGCCGAGAAACGCGCCGTGCTGCGCGCGCTGCCGTTGCTGCCGATCGGCGCGGAATGCGTGCCGCTGCTGCACGACGCGATCCGCACCAACGACACCCGGCTGGTCGCCGCCGCGCTCGGCCCGTACGCCCGGCACCTGGAGCAGGCGACCTGGCGGCAGGCGGTGCTCAAGTGCGTGTTCACCGGCGTGCCGCTGGCGGTGGTCGACGGCCTGGCCGACCGCGCCGACGGCGAGCTGGCCCGGATGCTCGCCGCGTTCGCCGCCGAACGGCACGCCGCCGGTCGCGACATGCCCACCGACGCGACCGACCTGCTGCGCCGGCTGACCATCCCCACCACGGAGGCGTGACATGCGCATCTTCGACCCGCACATCCACATGACGTCCCGCACCACGGACGACTACGAGCGGATGGCCGCCGCCGGGGTCCGCGCGGTGGTCGAGCCGGCGTTCTGGCTGGGCCAGCCGCGCACCAGCGTGGACAGCTTCGTGGACTACTTCGACTCGCTGATCGGGTGGGAGCCGTTCCGGGCCGGCCAGTTCGGCATCCGGCACCACGCCACAGTGGCGCTGAACCCGAAGGAGGCGAACGACCCGCGCTGCCGGCCGGTGCTCGACCTGCTGCCCCGCTACCTGGACAAGGACGGCGTGGTGGCGGTCGGCGAGATCGGGTACGACGCGATGACGCCGGCCGAGGACGCCGCGCTGGCCGGGCAGCTCGCCCTGGCCGTCGCGCACGACCTGCCCGCGCTGGTGCACACGCCGCACCGGGACAAGGCGCGCGGCGTCGAGCGGACGCTCGCGGTGGTCACCGAGTCGGGCATCCCGCCCGGGCGGGTGCTGGTCGACCACCTCAACGAGGTGACAGTGGAACTGGTCCGGGACACCGGCTGCTGGCTGGGCTTCTCCATCTATCCCGAGACGAAGATGTCGCCGCCGCGCATGGTGGAGCTGCTGAAGCGGTACGGCACCGAGCGGATGCTGGTGAACTCCGCCGCCGACTGGGGTCGGTCGGACCCGCTGCTGACCCGGGCCACCGGGGAGGCGATGCTGCTGGCCGGGTTCGACGCCGACGAGGTGGACCGGGTGCTGTGGCGCAACCCGGTGGAGTTCTACGGCCAGTCCGGCCGGCTCGACCTGACCGACCTGGAGGACTCGTCGGCCACGTTCGCCGGCAACTCGATCCTGCGGGGAGGCGCGTGATGCGGCTGCGTCACGCCGACGGCACGACCGTCCACCTCGGCTACTGCACGAACGTGCACCCGGCCGAGGACCTGCCGGGCGTCGTCGCCCAGCTCGACACGTACGCGGTCGCGGTACGCCGGGCGCTCGGCGTCGACCGGCTCGGGCTCGGCCTCTGGCTGGCCGCGCCGGTGGCCGCCGCGCTCGCCGCCGACCCGGCGGCCCGCCGCCGGCTGGGCCACGAGCTGACCGTACGCGGGCTGGAGGTGGTCACGCTCAACGGCTTCCCGTACGCCGCGTTCCAGGCCCCGGTGGTGAAGGGCGCGGTGTACCACCCGGACTGGACCACGCCGCAGCGGTCGGCGTACACGCTGGACCTGGCCCGGGTACTGGCCGATCTGCTGCCCGACGACGCCGTCCGGGGCTCGATCTCGACGCTGCCGCTGGCCTGGCGCACCCCGTGGGACGCCGGGCGGGCCGCCACCGCCCGGCGCCGGCTGGACGCGCTGGCCGAGGGCCTGGCCGCGGTGCAGCGGGACACCGGCCGGATGATCCGGGCCGGCTTCGAACCGGAACCGGGCTGTCTGGTGGAGTCGACGGGACAAGCACGCGAGGTATTCTCAGACATGGATACCGACCGGCTCGGGATCTGCCTGGATCTCGCGCACCTGGCGTGTGCCTGGGAGCGGCCGGCGGATGCCCTGGCCGGGCTGCGTGCCGCCGGGCTGCCGGTGGTCAAGGTCCAGGTGTCGGCCGCGATCGAGGCGCCCGACCCGGCCGGGGCGAGCGAGGCGCTGCGCCGTTTCGTCGAACCGAGGTTCCTGCACCAGACCCGGGCCGCCGGAGTGTGCGGCGCCGCCGATCCGGCCGATCCGGCGTACGCGGCCGACGACCTCGACGCCGCACTCGACGCGCGCCTGCCCGGGGCGTGGCGGGTGCACTACCACGTGCCGTTGCACGCCCCGCCCGAGCCGCCGCTGCGCTCCACGGTCCCGGTGCTGCGCGAGGCGCTCGCCGCGTTGTACGCCGGTCCGGTCGCCGGCTGCGACCACCTCGACGTCGAGACGTACACCTGGGGGGTGCTGCCGGAGGCGCGGCGGCCGCGCGGCGACGCGGAGCTGGCCGCCGGCATCGCCGCCGAGCTGGCGTTCGCCCGCGACGAGCTGACCGCGCTCGGCCTGGCCGACGGCGGCGGGGTGGGCGCTCCGGGTCCGCGGGCGGCGGAAGGCGTGCCCTCGTGAGCCGGCGGCTAATGGTGCTCGACGTGGTCGGGCTGACGCCGCGTCTGCTGGCGCACATGCCGCGGCTGCGCGCGGTGGCCGAGGCCGGGTTCGCCGCCGAGCTGGGCACCGTGCTGCCGGCGGTGACCTGCTCGGCGCAGTCCACGTTCCTCACCGGCGAGCTGCCCGCCGGGCACGGCGTGGTGGGCAACGGCTGGTACTTCCGCGACCTGGGCGAGGTGCTGCTGTGGCGGCAGCACAACGGGCTCGTCGGCGGCGAGAAGGTGTGGCAGGCGGCCCGCCGCGTCGAGCCGGGCTACCGGGTGGCGAACGTCTGCTGGTGGTACGCGATGGGCGCGGACGTGGACTGGACGGTCACGCCGCGCCCGGTCTACCACGCCGACGGCCGCAAGGAGCCGGACTGCTGGACCGACCCGCCCGAGCTGCGGGACACGCTCACCGACGCGCTCGGCACGTTCCCGCTGTTCAGCTACTGGGGTCCGGGCGCCGGGCTGCCGTCCTCGGCGTGGATCAGCCGGGCGGCGCAGCGGATCCTCGCCGACCACGCCCCCGACCTGACCCTGGTCTACCTGCCGCACCTGGACTACGACCTGCAACGCTTCGGCCCGTCCGACCCGCGAGCGGCGGCCGCGGCGGCCGAGCTGGACGGTGTGCTCGGCCCGCTGCTCGACGCCGCGCGCGAGCAGGGAGCCACCGTGGTGGCGTTGTCCGAGTACGGCATCACCGACGTGTCCCGCCCGGTGGACGTGAACCGGATGCTGCGCGCCGAGGGGCTGTTGCGGGTCTACACCCAGGCCGGGATGGAATACCTCGACCCGTGGACGTCGCGGGCGTTCGCGGTGGCCGACCACCAGGTGGCGCACGTCTACGTCAGGGAACCGGCGGACGTGCCGGCCGTGGCGAAGCTCTGCGCCGCGCTGCCGGGCGTGGCCGAGGTGCTGGACGCCGCCGGGCAGGCCGGGTACGGCCTGGACCACCCGCGCTCTGGTGAGCTGGTGCTGGTGGCCGAGCCGGACGCCTGGTTCACGTACTACTACTGGCTCGACGACGCGCGGGCGCCCGACTTCGCCCGGCTGGTCGAGATCCACCGCAAGCCCGGCTACGACCCGGCCGAGCTGTTCTTCGACCCGGCCGCGCCGGGCGCGGCGAAGCGCCGGGCGGCGGTGGCGCTGGCCCGCAAGAAGCTCGGGCTGCGCTACCTCATGAACGTGGTGGGGCTGGACGCGGGCGCGCGGGCGGTGCGTGGTTCACACGGGCGCCTGCCCGCCGACCCGGCGGACGGCCCGGTGCTGCTCTGCTCCGACCGGGCCGCGATCCGGCCCCGGGTGGAGGCCACTGATGTGAAGGCGTTGCTGCTCGAAGTCGCCGGACTGGCCTGGGAGGCACCATGACCGTAACCGTCGCACCGACCGACCCGGCCCTGCTGCGGGGCCGCTTCGACGCCGCGCTCGCCGCGTTCCTGGACGCGAGAGAGCCGGGTCGGCCGGACGACGGTACGGGGGCCGTCCACACCGCTCTACGCTGGTTCGTCCTGGCCGGCGGCAAGCGGATGCGCCCTCTGTTCTGCTACTGGGGCTGGCGGGGGTTCGGCGGCCCGGACGCCCCGGCGATCGTGGTCGCCGCGGCCTCGCTGGAGTTGTTCCACGCGTTCGCACTGATCCACGACGACATCGTGGACCGCAGCGACCGCCGCCGGGGCGCGCCGACGCTGCACCGGTTCTTCGCCGACCTGCACGCCCGCTGCGGCTGGCAGGGCGACTCGGCGGCGTACGGCCGGCAGGCGGCGGTGCTCTGCGGCGACCTGTGCGCCACCTGGTCGGCCGAGATGTTCCACGGGTGCGGGTTGCCGCCCGAGCGGCTGCGCCGGGGGCAGATGCTGCTGTCCCGGATGCGCTCGGAGGTGATCGCGGGGGAGTACCTGGACGTGGTCGGGGCGGCCGGGGACGGCACGGTGGCGAGCGCGCTCACCGTGGTACGGCTGAAGACGGCCCGCTACACCGTGACCCGTCCGGTGCAGATCGGCGCCGCGCTCGCCGGCGCCTCGCCGGAGGAGGTGGCCGCGCTGGCCGGGTTCGGCGACCCGCTCGGTGACGCGTTCCAGCTCCGCGACGACCTGCTCGGCGTCTTCGGCGACCCGTCCGTGACCGGCAAGTCCAACCTGGACGACCTGCGGGAGGGCAAGCCGACGGTGCTGCTGGCGCTGGCCCGGGCGTCCACCTCCCCCGCCGGCGCGGCCCGGCTGGGGGAGCTGGTCGGCGATCCCGGCCTCGACCAGGCGGGCGCGGCCGAGGTGCGGGGCATCGTCGAGGAGTCCGGCGCTCGGGAGGCGGTGGAGCGGATGATCCGCACCCGGGCCGACGCCGCACTGGTCGCGCTGGACGCGCTGCCGCTGGCGGAGCCGGCGCGACGGGTGCTGGCGGCGCTCGCGGAGCGGGCGGTCGACCGCCACGAATGACACCCACTTTTGTCGCTGAGCGGCGAAAGTCAAAGCCGATCGATCAGAAGCTATGGACAGGCTGATCGAAAGGTTTTAATGTCGTGCACAGCACAACGCTGTTTCGCCGAGGTGATCGCCCCGCACCAGATCGCCCCGCACCGCCCGCCTCGGCGAGGTGACCTCCGGTCCTGACCGGAGGTCGCGGCCCGCCGACCTCCCGGCGGGCCGGCGCAGCATCCCCCTGCTCGGCATCCGGCGCGACGCGCGCCCGGTCCTGGCTGCGCGCGTCAGGAAGGGACAGCACAGCATGTCCAGCCACCCCCACCACCCCCGTGCCCGGCGACCGATCGCCGCTGCCGCAGCGCTGCTGCTCGCGGCCACCGCCGGCACCGTCACAGTGGCCGCGGCGTCCGTCCCGGCGTCCGCCCACCCGATCCCGGCGAGCGACTTCCAGCAGGTCGAACTCGCCCGCGGTGTCGCCGAGACCGGCGAACCGATGTCGCTCGCGGTGCTGCCCGACCGGTCGGTCCTGCACACCGCCCGCAACGGCACGCTGCGCCGCACCGACGCGGCCGGCGCCACCACGGTCGTCGGCACGCTGCCGGTCTACACCCACGACGAGGAGGGACTCCAGGGCGTCGGCGTCGACCCCGGGTTCGCCTCCAACCGGCACATCTACCTCTACTACGCCCCGCCGCTGTCCACCCCGGCCGGGGACGCCCCCGCCACCGGCAGCGACTTCTCCGCCTGGCAGGGCGTCAACCGGCTGTCCCGGTTCACGCTCAACGCCGACTTCACGCTCAACCAGGCCAGCAAGGTCGACGTGCTCGACGTACCGGCCGACCGGGGGCTGTGCTGCCACGTCGGCGGCGACATCGACTTCGACGCCGCCGGCAACCTCTACCTGTCCACCGGCGACGACACCAACCCGTTCGACTCCGCCGGCTACGCGCCGATCGACGAGCGCACCAACCGCAACCCCGGGTACGACGCGCAGCGCAGCGCCGGCAACACCAACGACCTGCGGGGCAAGATCCTGCGGATCAAGGTGAACGCCAACGGCACGTACTCGATCCCGGCCGGCAACCTCTTCGCGCCCGGCACCGCGCGGACCCGCCCGGAGATCTACGCGATGGGCTTCCGCAACCCGTTCCGGATCAGCGTCGACAAGGCCACCGGCGTCGTCTACGTGGGCGACTACGGGCCGGACGCCGGCACCACCACCGCCCGCGGCCCGTCCGGGCAGGTCGAGTTCAACCGGGTCACCGGGCCCGGCAACTACGGCTGGCCGTACTGCACCGGCACCAACACGGCCGCCGAGACGTACGCCGAGTGGGACTTCGCCACCGGCACCGCCGGCCCGAAGTTCAACTGCACCGGCGGGCCGACGAACAACTCGTTCCGCAACACCGGCCTGGCCACGCTGCCTGCGGCGAAGCCGTCCTGGATCCGCTACGCCGGTGACGCCGGCAGCCCGCCCGAGTTCGGCGGCGGCTCCGAGTCGCCGATGGGCGGCCCGGTCTACCGGTACGACGCGGCGAACCCGTCCACCACGAAGTTCCCGCAGTCGTTCGACGGGCAGTTCTTCGCCACCGAGTTCGGCCGGGGCTGGATCAAGCCGATCCACGTCAACGCGGACGGCTCACCCGGCACCATCGACAGCTTCCCGTGGACCGGCAAGCAGGTGATGGACTCGGCGTTCGGCCCGGACGGCGCGTACTACGTGCTCGACTACGGCACCGGCTACTTCAACGGCGACGCCAACTCGGCGCTGTACCGATTCGACTACCTGGGCGGCGCCAACCGCGCCCCGGTGGCCCGCGCCGCCGCCGACCGGACCTCCGGCGCCGCGCCGCTCACCGTGGCGTTCTCCTCGGCCGGCTCGTCCGACCCGGAGGGCGGCGCGCTGACGTACGCCTGGACGTTCGGCGACGGCGGCACCTCCACCGCGGCGAACCCGTCGCACACCTACACCGCCAACGGCAGGTACACCGCCACGCTCACCGTGCGCGACCCGCAGGGCGCCACCGGCACCGCCAGCGTGACGGTCACGGTGGGCAACACCGCGCCGACGGTGGTGATCGAGACGCCCGGCAACGGCAAGCTGTTCTCCTTCGGCGACACGGTGCCGTTCCGGATCACCGTCACCGACCCGGAGGACGCCACGATCGACTGCACGAAGGTCAAGATGACCTACGTGCTCGGCCACGACCAGCACGGCCACCAGATCACCTCGGCGACCGGCTGCACCGGCTCGATCGCCGTACCCGTCGACGGTGAGCACGACGACGCGGCGAACATCTTCGCCGTCTTCGACGCCGAGTACACCGACTCCGGCGGCCTCACCACCCACACCCAGCACACGCTCCAGCCCCGGCACCGGCAGGCCGAGCACTTCAGGACGTCGTCCGGGATCAACACGTTCGACAAGGCCACCGCCGAGGGCGGCAAGACCGTCGGCGACATCCAGAACGGCGACTGGATCGCGTTCCAGCCGTACCTGCTGGCCGACGCCACCGGGTTCACCGCCCGGGTCTCGTCCGCCGGGGCCGGCGGCACGCTCCAGGTGCGGGCCGGCTCGGCCACCGGCACCGTGCTCGGCTCGGCCACCGTCCCGGTCACCGGCGCCTGGGACACGTTCACCACAGTCACCGGCACGATCACCAATCCGCCGGCCGGCACCACCACGCTCTACCTGACGTTCGCCGGCGGCACCGGGGCGCTCTACGACCTGGACGCGTTCACGCTCACCACGTCGGCCGTCCGCACCGGCCCGGTGAAGGGCCTGGCCGGCAAGTGCCTGGACGTCCGCAACGCCGCCACCGCCGACGGCACCCAGATCCAGCTCTACACCTGCAACGGCACGACGGCGCAGTCGTGGACCGTGACGCCGAACGCCACAGTGAAGGCGCTCGGCAAGTGCCTGGACGTGTCCGGCGGCGCCAGCGCGGACGGCACGAAGATCCAGCTCTACACGTGCAACGGCACCGGGGCGCAGAACTGGTCGGCGCAGGCCGACGGGACGCTGCGCAACCCGCAGTCGGGCAAGTGCCTGGACGTGTCCGGCAACAACTCGGCCGACGGCACGGCGGTGCACCTGTGGACGTGCACGGGCGCGGCGAACCAGCGCTGGACCCTGCCGTGAGGATGAAGGAGAACCCGATGAAACTCGTGCGTTCCGCACTGGGGGCGGTGACCGCCGTCCTCGCCACCATCGCCTGCACCGTCCCCGCGAGCCCGGCCGCCGCCGCCGACGCCCCCTACGACGTGCTCGTCTTCTCCAAGACCGCCGGCTTCCGCCACGACTCCATCGCGGTCGGCACGCAGGCCGTGCGCGAGCTGGGCGCGGCGAACAACTTCACAGTCACCGCGACCGAGGACGCCGCCCAGTTCACCACCGCCAACCTGGCCCGCTTCGAGGCGGTGATCTTCCTCAACACCACGGGGGACGTCCTGAACGCCAGCCAGCAGTCGGCGTTCGAGGCGTACATCGGCGCCGGCGGCGGGTACGTCGGCGTGCACTCCGCCGCCGACACCGAGTACGACTGGCCGTTCTACGGCAACCTGGTCGGCGCCTGGTTCGCCTCCCACCCGGCCATCCAGCCGGCCGTCGTGAAGGTGGAGGACCGGGCGCACGCCGCCACCGCGCACCTGCCGCAGCGGTGGAACCGCACCGACGAGTGGTACGACTACCGCACCAACGCCCGCTCCACCGCGCACGTGCTGGCCAGCCTGGACGAGTCCACGTACTCCGGTGGCTCGATGGGCGGCGACCACCCGCACGCCTGGTGCAAGACGTACAGCGGCGGCCGGTCCTTCTACACCGGCGGCGGCCACACCCAGGCGTCGTACTCCGACGCGGCGTTCCGGTCGCACCTGCTCGGCGGCATCCGCTACGCCGCCGGGCGCACGAAGGCCGACTGCCGGCCGGAGCCCGGCTACACCGCGCTCTACAACGGCGGCACCACCGGCTGGTCGCAGGCCGGGCCGGGCAGCTTCACCAACGCCGACGCCACGCTCACCTCGGTCGGCGGCATGGGCCTCTACTGGTACAGCGCCAAGCAGTTCACCAACTACTCGCTCAAGCTGGACTGGCGGCTGGCCGGTGACGACAACTCCGGCGTGTTCGTCGGCTTCCCGCCGTCGAGCGACCCGAACTCGGCGGTGAACAACGGCTACGAGATCCAGATCGACCCCACCGACGCGGCCGACCGCACCACCGGCGCGATCTACGGCTTCAAGTCCGCCGACCTGGCGGCCCGGGACGCGGCGCTCAACCCGGCGGGGGAGTGGAACACCTACGAGATCCTGGTCGAGGGAGAGCGCCTTCAGGTCTTCCTCAACGGCGTACGCATCAACGACTTCACCAACACCGACCCGGTGCGGTCGCTCGCCGGGCACGTCGGCATCCAGAACCACGGCACCGGCGACGACGTGTCGTTCCGCAACATCCGGATCAAGGAACTCGGCGGCACGCCGCCGCCGACCGGCAACACCACGGTCCAGGCCGAGGCGTTCGGTTCGGCCAGCGGCGTCAGCGCGTACCCCAAGGCCGGCGCCAACGGCGGCCAGACCCTGGGGTACGTGGACCCGGGCGACTGGGCCGCGTACCCGGGGCTGGACCTGACCGGTGTGACGTCGCTGCGCGCCCGGGTGGTGTCCGGTGGCCCGGGCGGCACGCTCCAGGTGCGGACCGGCTCGCCGACCGGCCCGGTGCTCGGCCAGGTGGCGGTGCCGAACACCGGTGGCTGGACCACGTTCGCCGACGTGAGCACCGCGCTCACCGGCGTGCCGTCCGGTACGCAGACGGTGCACCTGACGTTCACCGGCAGCGGCTCCGGGCTGTTCGACGTCGACGACTTCACGCTGGTCCGCTCGACCGGCACCGGCGGTACGGGCCCGGTCAAGGGCCTGGCCGGCAAGTGCCTGGACGTGCGCAGCGGATCGTCGGCGGACGGCACCCAGATCCAGCTCTACACCTGCAACGGCTCGACGGCGCAGTCGTGGACGGTGACGCCGATCGGGCCGGTGAAGGCGCTCGGCAAGTGCCTGGACGTGTCCGGCGGCGCCAGCGCGGACGGCACGAAGATCCAGCTCTACACGTGCAACGGCACGGGCGCGCAGAACTGGTCCGCGCAGGCCGACGGGACGGTACGCAACCCGCAGTCGGGCAAGTGCCTGGACGTGTCCGGCAACAACTCCGCCGACGGCACGGCGGTGCACCTGTGGACGTGCACCGGCGCGGCGAACCAGCGCTGGACCCTGCCCTGACGGAGGCCATAGAGTGGAGGCGGCGACCGCGAGGTGGCCGGTGACCCGGCGGGAGGCGCAACCCGCCCGGGAGCAGACGCTCCGGCGTCCACCGGTTCCCACGCGCCGCCGCCTCCGGTCGTCCTCGCCCCGGTCCGCGACGGAATCCCCCATCACCACAGGGGAGAAGGACAATGGCGCGACCCATCACGCTCTTCACCGGCCAGTGGGCCGATCTGCCGTTCGACGAGGTCTGCCGGCTCGCCGCCGAGTGGGGCTACGACGGGCTGGAGATCGCCTGCTGGGGCGACCACTTCGAGGTGGACAAGGCGCTCGCCGACGACTCGTACGTGGAGCGCAAACGGGCCACCCTCGCCAAGCACAACCTCCAGGTGTTCGCCGTCTCCAACCACCTGGTCGGGCAGGCCGTCTGCGACCACCCGATCGACGAGCGGCACCAGGACATCCTGCCGGCCCGGATCTGGGGCGACGGCGAGCCGGAGGGCGTGCGGCAGCGGGCCGCCGAGGAGATCAAGGACACCGCGCGGGCGGCGGCGAAACTCGGCGTACGCACCGTCGTCGGCTTCACCGGCTCGTCCATCTGGCACACGGTGGCCATGTTCCCGCCGGTGCCGCCGGCCATGATCGAGCGCGGCTACCAGGACTTCGCCGACCGGTGGAACCCGATCCTGGACGTGTTCGACGAGGTGGGCGTGCGGTTCGCGCACGAGGTGCACCCCAGCGAGATCGCCTACGACTACTGGACCACGAAGCGCACGCTGGAGGCGATCGGGCACCGGGAGGCGTTCGGGCTCAACTGGGATCCGTCGCACTTCGTCTGGCAGGAGCTGGACCCGGTGAACTTCATCTTCGACTTCGCCGACCGGATCTACCACGTGGACTGCAAGGACGCGAAGGTCCGTACCGGGGACGGGCGCCGCGGCCGGCTCTCCTCCCACCTGCCCTGGGCCGACATGCGGCGCGGCTGGGACTTCGTCTCCACCGGTCACGGCGACGTGCCGTGGGAGGACTGCTTCCGGGCGCTCAACGCGATCGGCTACGACGGCCCGATCTCGGTCGAGTGGGAGGACGCCGGCATGGACCGCCTGGTCGGCGCGCCGGAAGCGCTCCAGTTCGTCCGCCGCCTGGCCTTCGACGCCCCCGGCGCCGCCTTCGACGCCGCCTTCAG
>NZ_RCVK01000039.1:0-505 GCF_003667485.1 Micromonospora sp. BL1 | reverse complement strand
TTAAACGCCGTTTCCCCTCCCTTCGCCCATCTGCTACGGATGGGCGAAATTTTTATCTCTTCCTCGTCGACTCCACGTTTCCCCACTACACTTGCTGTGTCGCGGTTGGCTTTTGTCGCCAACGCTTATTGGGCGGCCCGCATGCAAACAGCACAACGGATCATCAATCATTATCGCCGTAATCGTTTCATTGTTTGCACGATTTGTGCCCTGGTCACGCTCATTCTTACGCTGAACATCCGATTTATTTCGGAGCGGAACTTAAATCACCATCGCACGGTTGCATTCGCGAATCATGCCGTTGATGCGCTGGATAATGTTTTGCATCCTCTCCAGGTCGGACGAAACGTACTGCTCCCCTTGCTTGAGCTTCCGTGCGCGACCGCGCATCTGCCGTTGCGTAAGCAAGCCGCCCGTCTGCAAACCGTTCGTTCTATCGGGCTGGTGAAAGAGGGAATTCTCTATTGCTCAAGCATTTTTGGCGCCCGTAATACTCCCATACGCC
>NZ_RCVK01000040.1:0-508 GCF_003667485.1 Micromonospora sp. BL1 | reverse complement strand
CGCCGGGCTGGTGGCCGCGCCCGCGTACGCGCTGGCGCTGCGCTGGTACCTGCGGCGCTCGATGCCGTACTACGCCCGCGAGCGGGTCGCCACCGGCGAGCGGACGCAGGCGATGGCCGGCGCGCTGCGCGGCGCGGCGACGGTGCGCGCGTACCGGACCGAGGACGCGCACGTGGCGGCCATCGCCGAGCGCTCCAGCGTGGCGCGCGACCTGTCGCTGGAGATCTTCAACCTGCACACCCGCTTCGGGCTGCGGATCAACCGGTCGGAGTTCCTCGGCCTCGCCGCGGTGCTCGTGGCCGGGTTCTTCCTGGTCCGCGACGACCTGGTCACCGTCGGCGCGGCGACGACCGCCGCGCTCTACTTCCACCGGCTGTTCAACCCGATCGGCCTGCTGCTGCTGGAGTCCGACTCGGTGCTGCAGGCCGGCGCGAGCCTCGCCCGCCTGGTCGGCGTGGCGAGCCTGCCCGACACCGCACCGCCCGCCGCGGCCGGCCCGGCCTCCACC
>NZ_RCVK01000283.1:0-508 GCF_003667485.1 Micromonospora sp. BL1 | reverse complement strand
GAGCGTCCAGTCCAGGTCGCTGTCGCGGACGAGGGCCTCCATGCGGCGCATGTCCTCGTGCGCGGTGCGGCCCAGCCTGCGGTTGACCAACGGGTCCATGATGTTGTTGAAGAAGAATGCGCCGGTCGGTCGCCACATCGGATCCATGACGCTGGAGCTGACCGTGACCAGCCGCTTCACCCCGTGCCGGTGCATCGCCGCCACGATGTTCGCGTTGCCCAACGAATACACCGTGATCGGTTTGGGGGAAAGCGGCACCCCCAGGCTGGATAGGACGGCGTCGCCGCCGGCGACGGCACGTTCGACGGCGTCGGGGTTGGCGACGTCGGCGGTGATCACGGTGAGGCCGGCGCGGGGCTGGATGCTGCCCGGGCGGCGGGTGACCGCGGTGACCTGATGGCCGGCGGCCAGGGCCTGCGCGGTGAGGTGGCGGCCGGTTGGGCCGGTGGCGCCGAAGATGACAGTACGCATGTGCTCGCTCCTCGTTGCGGGGTTGGTGGTTTGACGA
>NZ_RCVK01000410.1:0-519 GCF_003667485.1 Micromonospora sp. BL1 | reverse complement strand
CAGCGTCAGATGTGTATAAGAGCCAGGACCAGCACCCCGCCCACCTCGACGCCGCCCACCAGCACGCCGCCGACCAGCGCACCGCCGACGACTCCCCCGCCGACCGGCGCCTGCACGGCGACGTTCACCACCAACCAGTGGCCGGGCGGCTTCGTCACCAACGTCCGGATCACCGCGGGCTCCAGTGGGCTCAACGGGTGGGCCGTGTCGCTCACCGTGCCCTCGGGCTCGGCGATCACGAACACCTGGAGCGCCCAGGCCAGCGGCACCACCGGTGCGGTGACGTTCCGCAACGTGGACTACAACCGTCAGGTCGGTGCCGGTGGCACCACCGAGTTCGGATTCCAGGGCACCGGTACCGCGCCCTCCGGCACGCCGGCCTGCGCGGCCGGCTGACCGTCGGCGCGACCCGGCACGGGAGCACCGTGCCGGGTCGCGTCCCCGGCGGACATCGGCCCGCGACCTGTCTGTTATACACATCTGACGCTGCCGACGAATAGCCTTGTGTAGAACTCGGTG
>NZ_RCVK01000078.1:0-496 GCF_003667485.1 Micromonospora sp. BL1 | reverse complement strand
CCTTTCGATTGTTCATAAATAGGTGCTCCGGGATGGAGACGGTATTCATTAACTGTTTTGGATCGAAAGAAGATTTACAAATTAAGAAGCGGAAAGTTTTTTAGATAAGAACAGAAGGCAGGATAAAATTGTGCAGCGACAGATTTAGGGCAAAAAAAAGCCCGGTGCTTTGTCGGCACCGGGCTTTGAAGTTCAGAACTTAGTAGCTCATCAAAGCTTTCACATCAAGCTTGCCGCCTGACACGGACTTACGATCCAGAGCATTGATCTTGCGAGCAGATCCGATGATCGCCGCTTTCACATCCTGCCAGGATTTTTCCGGGTGAGCAGACCAGTACAAGGCCGCCGCACCCGCAACGTGCGGAGCTGCCATGGACGTTCCATCCCAAGTGGCTTTGAAGCCGAACTTGTCGATCACAGTGTCGCTGTAGCTCTGTGCCACCGTCGTGGAATAAACTTTCACGCCCGGAGCACCGATATCCACAGACTTCTGACC
>NZ_RCVK01000041.1:0-541 GCF_003667485.1 Micromonospora sp. BL1 | reverse complement strand
GGCCTTGCTCCACATGCCGTGCGCGATCGGGCGCGGGAAACCGAACAGCCGCGCGCCCAGCTTCGAGGTGTGGATCGGGTTGTGGTCGCCGGAGACGCGCGCGTAGTCCGTACCCACCCGGGGCGTCACCCGCCACCGCGCCGAGGAGTCCGGCGGCGCCGGGCGGTCACCCCGGTCGCGCCGCGGGCCGCCGCCCGCGGCGCGCTCCTTCCCGAGGTACGTGGACACGCCGCGCCACACCTCCTCGCCGCCGATCGTTCCGACCAGCACCACGTCGAGCTGGCGGCCCCGCTCGTGCGGGCGCAGGTTCTCCGCGTACGTGTGGAAGTCGACGCGCTCGCCGGCCTCGACCGGCCGGTGCACGGTGATCCGGTTGGCGACGTGCACCACGCCGGTCAGCGGGATCGGGAAGCCCGGACCCGTCATCAGCCGCAGCGACAGCGGGAATCCGAGCACGTGCAGGTACGTCGCCGGCAGCCGGTCGGTCAGCCGGAACCCGCACACCCGGTCGTAGTCCGCCAGATGCCCCTGGTCCACCGAG
>NZ_RCVK01000042.1:0-584 GCF_003667485.1 Micromonospora sp. BL1 | reverse complement strand
GGCCGGGCGGGTGCCGGCGGCGACGACCGCCTTGTCGAAGCTGACCCGGGTCTCCCGGCCGGAGCCGGCGTCCACCCAGACGGAGTGGGCGTCGGCGAACCGGCCGGTGCCGGTGATCAGCGCGACCTTGTTGCGGGCCAGCTGGTTGCGGATGACGTCGGTCTGCCGGGTGATCACGTGCTGGGTGCGGGCGGCCAGGTCGGCGACGGTGATGTCCTCCTTGACCCGGTAGCTGCTGCCGTAGAGGTCGCGCTGGCTCAGGCCGGTCAGGTAGAGCACCGCCTCGCGCAGCGTCTTGGAGGGCACGGTGCCGGTGTTGATGCACACGCCGCCGAGCATGTCGCGGCGGTCCACTATCGCGACGCGGCGGCCCAGCTTGGCCGCGGCGATGGCCGCCTTCTGTCCACTCGGTCCGGAGCCCAGCACCAGCAGGTCGTAGTCATACACGAGCGCCAGCCTGGCAGGGTCTCGCAACCGGTGCCAGCCGAGACGCCCCCACGAAAGCTGATCACTGCCGTAGGGTGCGCTGATGCGCCGCCCCGTAACCCTGATCATGCTCCTCGGACCGCTGCTCGTCGCCGGGT
>NZ_RCVK01000242.1:0-600 GCF_003667485.1 Micromonospora sp. BL1 | reverse complement strand
GGACGGGGCGCTCGCGTACCACCGCCGAACGGGCGAGCGCCAGGTCGAGCACGGCCACCACGGTCAGCACCAGCGCCCAGCCGACCGGCCCGGTGATCCGCTCGTACGCCAGCAGGGGCAGCACCGGCTGGGCCGCCAGCACGGTGGCGAAGCGTGGCGCGCGCAGACCGGTCCCGTAGGCGTACCCGAGGGCGACGAGCGTGGTGACCAGGAAGATCGTCCCGGCGAACGCGGCGCCCGACGAGCCGCCGCCGATCCGGTCCACGGCCCAGAGCGCGTACCCGGCCAGCGGCACCAGCAGCAACCCGACCGCGGCGATGGTCTCGGCGGTGGAGGTGAGCCCGCGCCGGGCCAGCACCGGCGGGGCGAGCAGCATCAGCGCCGTCGCCACGAGCAGCACGCCGAGGCGGGCCAGCGCGTCCATCGAGCTGGTGGCGACCGCGGCGAAGACCACGGCGGCGACGCCGAGCAGGAGCGCGCCCAGCCCGAGCGGGATGTTCTGCACCTCGCGCGAGGACGCCTCGGGCGGGTGCTCCGGGTCGTCCGCGTCGAGCCAGCGCGGGCGACCGCGCGGCGGCGACGGGGGCAGGTCCTCCGGTG
>NZ_RCVK01000043.1:0-643 GCF_003667485.1 Micromonospora sp. BL1 | reverse complement strand
CCACTGGATACGGAGGCACCGCCTGCCACGCCCACGAAGTTGATAGAACAGCCTCCGCAATAGGACTTGCTTACTGGAGGAGTGCTGACCATATCCCCTGGAGAACGACCCACGACATCGCCACCATCGCGAATTTTGCAATAGTTCACGGAAATTCCGTTAAAGGCATAGAAGCTAAAGTCCTTGGCACTGTTGGGAGCAATGGACACCGCACAGGGGGCTCCCATCAAAGGACCGAAGTCCGCCAGCAGAGCGACCTCCATTTTTTCCTTTTGAATCTTCGGATCAAACTTCACCGCACCGTTTTTAATAAGCGCATTCAAACTGGTCACTTTGGGTGGTCGGAAGTCCACATCAATGTACAAAGGCAGCGCGTTCCAACCGAACAGCGCGGTGCTGGCCAGATCAGCCATCAGGCGCTTGTTAGCCCGACGTGTCTGAAACCAAGGATCATAAACCTTACAAGCCTTCAAATCAGCATAGGGATTGAACACATCCGGAGTCGACACTGTGGAATTGACAGGCAAAAACGCATCCGCGTATTTTGCAACTGCGTACAGGTCGACCATAGATTTTATAAGCTTGCGCGAACAATCGATGGCCGAAGCGCAAATTGAATTGCCCGGCTCACTGACACGGGTTG
>NZ_RCVK01000044.1:0-681 GCF_003667485.1 Micromonospora sp. BL1 | reverse complement strand
GCCCCGGCCCGTCCTCACCCCCGGCCCAGCTCTCGCTCCGGTGATCAAGGAGTTGGTGTCCTCGGAGGGCTCGAATCGGGACATGAAGTCCTTGGTCAACGGGAGCGGGACGGGTGTGACGCGCGCCGCTACCCCCCGATTTGACGATCAAACCTGGAGACGCGTAACTTTCTCTCTGCCAGCGCGGAACGGGGCAAACGGGACGAAAGCCCGGGAGCACCGAACAGCGCTGGCGCCGGGTCCGACCAAGACTGAGGTCTTGCGAGGACGCGGTCCGGGCGAGGCCCGCTGAAACGCCGCAGGGCGGATTTGGCGGAGCGGAACCGACCGGGTAAGGTTGTCGACCGGCAGGGAAACGGACGGGCCAGCGGGAAACCGCGGGCGGCTGGCCTGCCAAATCCGATGATCAAGCGCAACGGGTGACTGCTGCGCGTGCTCAGCGGCGCCAACCCGTACGAAGCATGACAGACCGGGACACACGGTTTGACACGGCAGAGACGGTGAGGTAACGTAGTAAAAGTGCCCGGCGCGAGAGCGGCGGGCAGCTGAACGAGATACCCCAAGCGGGGTTCCACGGTGTGGGGCTTCTGGTTGGTGTGTGGTTGTTCTTTGAGAACTCAACAGGGTGCTTGTAAAGCCAGTGCCAATTGTTTTATACCCCGGACTGGTCAGGCTGTTGTC
>NZ_RCVK01000238.1:0-46130 GCF_003667485.1 Micromonospora sp. BL1 | reverse complement strand
CGCCCCCAGCGCTTCCGCGCAACCCACGTCGACTCCCTGAGCGCCTCGGCCCCGCGAGATCTTGGTAGGAAACGGCCCTTACAGGGGCCGGAATCCTCCAAGATCTCGCCGGGCTGCGCCACGGGACGCCCGTCGGTCGTCTGTGAGGTCGACAGGAGGTGAATGCCACTGTTGTTCCGTCTTCCCCGGGCCGGTGACCGCGTGGCACGCTACCGGCACGTAGCAGCCAACTGGGCGACCAGCCAATGATGACTGACCGCTAGGAGGACGGGCCCATGGGCGAGATGGTGAGCTTCACCGGCAACGGGGGGACGAGCGAGGGGTATCTCGCGATACCCTCCGGCGGTGCGGCCAGCCCGGCGGTCATCGTCATCCAGGACTGGTGGGGACTGGTGCCCCACGTCCGGGCCGTGGTCGACCGCTTCGCCGAGGCCGGCTTCGTCGCCCTCGCGCCGGACTTCCGGCACGGCGGGCCGGCCGTGAAGCCGACCGAGCCGCGGCTGATGCTGAACAGCTCCCAGATGGACGAGGCGGCGAGCGACATCGCCGCCGCCGCCGAATACCTGGCGAGCCGGTCGGAGGTCGCCGGCAAGGTGGGCTGTGCCGGGTTCTGCGCGGGCGCCAGCCTGGCCCTGTGGTCCGGCACGTTCTCCGAGCGCATCGTGGCCACCGCCGGGTTCTACCCGCGTCTGCCCTGGGAGGGCATGGCCACCGACTGGGCCGACTACGCCGGGAAGGCCGCGCTCATCCACTGCTCCGAGGCCGACGGCCTGTCCGCCGCCGACGAGGTGCAGAGCGTACGCCGGTCCATCGAGTCCGCCGGTGGCACCTGCCAGACGTTCGACTACCCGGGCACCGCGCACGCGTTCTTCAACGAGGACCGGCCCGAGCACTTCGACCAGCGGGCCGCCGCGACCGCCTGGGCCCGCACGCTGGAACTGTTCCGGGCGAAGCTTGGCTGAGTCGCGTACCCCGCAGGACGTGGTCGCCCGCGCCGCGCGGGCGGCCGACCTGGCCGACCTCGACGGCGCGGTCAGCGACTGTTTCGCCTGCCCGCGCCTGGTGGCGTGGCGGGAGGAGGTCGCCCGGATCAAGCGGGCGGCGTTCCGCGACCAGGACTACTGGGGACGGCCGGTGCCCGGCCTCGGTCCGCAGGACGCGCGCATCGCGATCCTCGGCCTGGCGCCGGCGGCGCACGGCGGTAACCGCACCGGCCGGATCTTCACCGGGGACCGGTCCGGTGACGTCCTGTTCGCCGCGCTGCACCGCGCCGGGCTGGCGAACCAGCCGACGAGCGTCGCCGCGGACGACGGCCTGACGCTGCGCGACACCCGCATCTTCGCGGCCGTGCGATGCGCGCCGCCGGACAACAAACCCACCCCGGCCGAGCGGGACACCTGCGCGCCGTGGCTGCACCGCGAGGTCGAGTTGATCCGGCCCACGCTGCGCGTCGTGGTCGCGCTGGGCGCGTTCGCGTGGGCCGCGTGGTGGCCGGTGCTACGCCAGGTGTACGGGCAGCGACCGCCCACGCCGCGACCGGTGTTCGGCCATGGGGCACACTGGTCCGGCGAGTCGGTGCCGGCGTTGCTGGGCTGCTATCACGTCAGCCAGCAGAACACGTTCACCGGACGGCTCACACCGGCGATGCTGGACGACGTGTTCACCCGGGCGAAGCACCTGGCCGGGGTGGACTGAGGAGCACCTGGGGCGGTGGGATGGATTTCGGCGTACTGCGCAGGTGGTGGCCGGTCGCCGCGGTGACGATGCTGCTCGCGCTCGCCGCGTTCGCCGCCGGTCACTCCGCCATCGGGGCCAGCCGGATCCCGCCCGCCGCCGACACCATCCCGTACGTGCCGGAGTACCCGTCGCCCGAGGCGGTGCCGTCGTACCCGGTGGAACCCCGCGACGTGGGTGAGTCCACGTCGGGCGGTGTGCCCGACTGGCTGGCCACCGCCGCCGTGGCGTTGCTGTTCGCGGCGGTGCTGGGCGCCATCGGGTACGTCCTGTGGAACGTGGTCCGGGGCGCGCTGCGGCGCACGACCCGGGCGGTGCCGGTGCGGCGCACCAGGCGTACCGCCGAGGGGACCGCCCGCGAGGTGGTGGCCGCGCTCGACGCCGGACTCGTCGAACTGGACGACCGCTCCACCGACCCGCGGACCGCCGTGATCGCCTGCTGGGTGCGCCTGGAGGAGGCCGCCGAGGACGCGGGCGTGCCCCGGCACACCGGCGACACCCCGACCGACCTGGTCGCCCGGTTGCTGCGGGGCGACCCGGAGGCCGGCATCCCGGCGATCGCCAGCGCCGACGTGCTCGACGGTTTCGCGCACGTCTACCGGGAGGCCCGGTACGCCACGCACCCGGTCGACGAGCGCACCCGGGACCAGGCCCGCGCCGCGTTGCGGCGGCTGCGCGGCGAGCTGACCAGCCTGGCGGGGGAGGCGTCGTGAGCACCAGCATCGACGACCTGCTCTCGTTCGGCGAGGAGCCGGCCGGGGAGGCCGAGCGTCCGTCCGGTGGCGGCCGGGCGCGCGCGCTGCTGCGGACCGCCGCGGTCACCGCCGCCGTCGTCGTGGTGGTGTTGGTCGGGCTGCGCGCGGTCGGCCTGAAGGTGCCGATCTGGATCATCGTGGCCGGGGTTCTCGCCGTGCTCGCCGTACGCCGGGTCACCACCGCGCTGTCGCCCCCGCCGCCACCCCGCGCCGGTGCCCGGGCTCCCGCCGGTGAGGAGCCCGGCACCTGGAACTGGTCCGCCCGGGACGCACTGCGCACCGCGATCAACGGCTGGGAGCGCCCGCTGGACTGGTCCGCCGACAACCGGGAGCGGTTCACCGAACGCATCCTGCCGCGCCTCGGCGAGCTGGCCGACGAACGGCTGCGTCAGCGGCACGGCGTCACCCGTGAGTCCGACCCGGCCCGTGCCCGAGCCCTGCTGGGCGAGCCACTGTGGACGTTCCTCGACACCCCCGTCCGCCGCCCTCCGTCGCCGCGCGACCTCGCGGCGATCGTCGCCGAACTGGAGAAGATCTGATGAACGACGTGGACCGGAGCATGCCCCCCGCCGAGGTGGGCCGGCTCGCCCGGACCGTCCTGGACGCGGTCGGCACCGTCGTGGTCGGCAAGCGGGACGCGCTGGAGCTGGTGCTGGCCGGCATCCTCGCCGGTGGTCACGTGCTGCTGGAGGATCTGCCCGGTCTCGGCAAGACGCTCACCGCGCGTTGCTTCGCGCAGGCGCTCGGGCTGGACTTCCGGCGGCTCCAGTTCACGCCGGACCTGCTGCCCGCCGACGTGACCGGCTCGTTCCTATACGACCAGAGCAGCGGCGACTTCGCCTTCCGGGCCGGGCCCGTGTTCACCAACCTGCTGCTCGCCGACGAGATCAACCGGACGCCGCCGAAGACGCAGTCGGCGCTGCTGGAGGCGATGCAGGAGAAGCAGGTCTCGGTGGAGGGCGTGACCTACCGGCTGGACGAGCCGTTCCACGTGCTCGCCACCGCCAACCCCATCGAGTACGAGGGCACGTACCCGCTGCCGGAGGCGCAGCTCGACCGGTTCCTGCTGCGGGTGTCGTTCGGCTACCCCACCCACGACGAGGAGTGGGACGTGCTGCGCCGCCGGATCGCCCGCCGCCGCGAGGAAGCGGAGATCAAGCCGGTAGTGGACGCCGCCACGCTGCGCGCCATGCAGGCCGCGCTGGAGGACGTGGTGGTCGAGGACTCGGTCGGCCGGTACATCGTGGCGCTCACCGCCGCCACCCGGGAGCACCCGTCGGTGCTGGTCGGCGCGTCCCCGCGCGGCTCGCTGGCGCTGCTGCTGCTGTCCCGGGTACGGGCGGTGCTCGCCAACCGCGACTACGTCGTTCCGGAGGACGTCAAGGCGGTGGCGGCGCCCGCGCTGGCGCACCGGATCACGCTGCGGCCGGAGATGTGGCTGCGCCGGGTCGACCCGTCGTTCGTGGTCGGCGAGGTGCTGGAGTCGACGCCCGCACCGGCCAGCGGCGCGCTGCCCAGCTACGCCGCCGGACGCTGATGGACCGGGCCGACGCGGCGAGCGGCTGGGCGCCCACCTGGGCGCTCGGCCGGGCCGTGCTGCTCACCGGCGTGCTGCTCGTCGCCGCCGTCCTGCTCGGCCGCATCGACCTGGTGGTGCTCGCCACACCGTTCGCGCTCGGGACCGCGTACGCGCTGCGCCGCCGCCCCGCCGCGCTGCCCGAGCTGGAACTCGGTGTCGGGGACACCCACCTGGTCGAGGGCGCCCCGCTGGCCGCCACCGTCGCGGTGGCCAACCCCGACCTGATCGGGTACGACCTGGCGGTGGTCCGGACCCGGATGTCGCGCTGGCTCCGGGTGGAGCAGGTCGGCTTCGGCGGCGCCGGGCTGGACGTGAGCCGCTCCGGCGGCGCCGACCGCCCGTTCGTCACCTCCGTACCCCGGGGCAGCGCTGTCGACCTGGAACTGACCGGCACCGCCCTGCGGTGGGGACGGCACCCGATCGGCCCGGCCGGGGTCCGGGTCGCCGCCGCCGACGGGCTGCTGGTCTCCCGCGCGGTGATCACCGAGCCGATCCGGGCCCGGGTCTATCCGCGTACCGAGCCGTTCGACGCGGTCGAGGCGATGCCCCGCGCCGCCGGGCTGGTCGGCGCGCACCGGTCGCGGCGGCCGGGCGAGGGCGGCGAGCTGGCCGGCGTACGCGTCTTCGCGCCCGGCGACCGGCTGCGCCGGATCGACTGGCGGGTGTCGCTGCGGGCCCGTCAACTGCACGTCGCGGCGACGCTCTCGGACCGGGACGCCGAGGTGGTTGTGCTGCTGGACGTGCTGGCCGAGGCGGGCCGCTCCGGTGGCGTGAACGGGACCGCGTCGGTGCTGGACACCACGGTCCGGGCCGCCGCCGCGATCGCCGAGCACTACCTGCACCGCGGCGACCGGGTGTCGATGCTGGAGTACGGGCCGGCCGCGCGCCGGCTGCGTCCGGCCACCGGGCGGCGGCAGTACATGACCGTCCTGGAGTGGCTGCTCGACGTGCAGGCCGAGTCGTCCCCGCACGAGCCGTACGACCAGGTCTTCGGCCCGCAGGTGCTCTCCTCCGACGCGCTCGTGGTGGTGCTCACCCCGCTGCTCGACGAGCGGTCCGCGCAGATGCTGGCCCGGCTGGCCCGTGGCGGGCGGTTCGTGGTGGCGGTGGACACGCTGCCGGCCGAGCTGCCGATGCCGAAGGAACGGGGCTGGGCCGAGGTCGCGTACCGGCTGTGGCGGCTGGACCGGGACACGATGATCGGCCAGCTCCGCGAGCACGGGGTGCCGGTGGTGCGCTGGGCCGGCGCCGGCAGCCTCGACGAGGTGCTGCGCGACGTGGCCCGGCTGGCGACCGCCCCGAAGGCAGGCATGAGATGACGGACGCCCTGGTGGAGCGGGTGCGGGCGCTGCGGTACGCCGCCGCCCGGGTCAGCCCGCTGCCGCTGCTCGTACGCGGCGGCATCTTCCTCGTCGTGCTGGCGGGCTTCCTGCTCGCGTACCCGGTGCAGGCCCTGACCGCGCGCTCGCTGCTGGCCCTGACGGTGGCCGCGGTGCTGCCGGCGGTCGGGCCGCGCCGGATCTGGCCGACGTTCACCGCGCTCGTGACAGTCGGCGGCTGGCTGCTGGCCACGCTCGGCTTCGACCGGCCACCGGCGCTGTGGCGGCTGCTCGCCGTGGCGACGCTGCTCTACCTGGCGCACTCGCTCTGCGCGCTCGCCGCGCTGCTGCCCTACGACGGGCTGATCGACCCGGACGTGGTGCTGCGGTGGCTGGGCCGCGCGGGTGCCGTGGTGCTCGCCAGCGCCGTGCTCGGCGTGGTGCTGGCGTGGCTCGGGGGAGCGGGCGGTACGGACGGCTCACAGGTCGCGACAGTCGTGGGACTGCTGGTGGCGGTGGGGCTGAGCGCGCTGCTGGGCTGGCTGCTCCGGCGCAGGTGACGCGGCGCTCCGGGGACGTTGCGCAGGTCACACGGGTTGTGCTCCGTCACAGAAGGGGGTCTCGCGCGGGATTACCCGAAGCACCCGGGGAAAGATAGATGACGTGAACCCGAAGCGGATCCTTGTCGTGGGTGCCGGTCACGTGGGCCTGTACGCCGCTCTGCGCCTGTCCAAGAAGCTGAGCAGGCGTGAGGCCGAGGTCATCGTCGTCGACCCGCAGCCGCACATGACGTACCAGCCGTTCCTCCCGGAGGCATCGGCGGGCAACATCTCCCCTCGGCACGCCGTGGTGCCGCTGCGGCGGGAGTTGCGCAAGTGCACCGTGGTGGCGGGCACCGTCACCCGGATCGACCACGACCGCATGACCGCCGTGGTGCAGCCGATCAGTGGCCCGGCCCGGGAGATCCGGTACGACCACGTGGTCGTCGCCCCCGGCTCGGTCTCCCGCACCCTGCCGATCCCCGGCCTGCACGAGAACGGCATCGGGTTCAAGACCATCGGCGAGGCCATCTTCCTGCGCAACCACGTGCTGGACCGGCTCGACGTGGCGGCCTCCACCACCGACCCGGCGGTCCGCAGCCGTGCGCTGACGTTCGTCTTCGTGGGCGGCGGCTACGCCGGCATCGAGGCGCTCGCCGAGATGGAGGACATGGCCCGTGACGCGCTGCGCTACTACCCGGAGCTGAAGCCGGAGGACATGCGCTGGGTGCTCGTCGAGGCGACCCAGCGGGTGCTGCCCGAGGTCGACCGGGACATGGGTGCCTACACGGTGCAGCAGCTGATGAAGCGGGACATGGACATCCGCCTGGACACGCGGCTGGAGTCCTGCGTCGACGGTGTGGTGAAGCTCTCCGACGGCGACAGCTTCCCGTCCGACACCATCGTCTGGACCGCCGGCGTGAAGCCCTCGCCGATGCTCGACGCGACGGACTTCCCGCGTGACGAGCGTCGCCGGGTCACCTGCCGGCCGACGCTGCAGATCGTGGACGGCGACCGGGTGGTCGAGGGCGCGTGGAGCGCCGGTGACTGCGCCGCCGTACCGGACCTGACCAAGGAGCCGGGCAACTTCTGCTCGCCGAGCGCCCAGCACGCGGTGCGGCAGGCGGCGCGGATGGCCGACAACATCGCGAACGTGATCCGCGGGCGCGAGCCGGTCGACTACAAGCACAAGCACGCCGGCAGCGTGGCCAGCCTCGGCCTGCACAAGGGCGTGGCGCAGGTCTACGGCATCAAGATGACCGGCTGGCCGGCCTGGTTCATGCACCGGACGTACCACATGTCGCGGATCCCCTCGTTCAACCGCAAGGTGCGCGTGGTGGTCGACTGGACGCTGGCGTTCTTCCTCAAGCGTGAGGTGGTCGCGCTGGGCCAGCTGCACGACCCGCGCGAGGAGTTCGCCGAGGCGTCCGCCCCGCCGGTCGCCGCCCGCGTCTGACGAAGCCGGACGAGAGGCCCTTCCCGTACGCGGGAGGGGCCTTTCGCCGTGACCGAGGTCAGAACCGCCAGGTCCAGGCGTCGGCGAGCCGTACCCCCGGCCGCCCGTAGAGCTGCTCCAGGGTCCGGCGCAGCATCTCCGCGTGCGGCGTGTCGTCGGTCACCGCGACGCACGACGCGTGCCAGAACTCGACGTCCCGGGCGGCCTGGCGGCGTTGCCGGTCACCGACGGCCGGCGCCACGCCGCGGCGGGCCACGTCGGCGAGCAGTGCCGAGGTGGGCCGCTGCCAGGTGCCCATTGTGGCCGAGCCGTCCGGGCCGTACGGGCCGATGAAGAAGCCCTCCGGCATGGCGAAGGCGACACCGGTGGCGGTGGCCCAGCGCATCGGCCAGGGATCCTGCGGGGTGGCGGTGGGCACCGGCACCAGCACCCCACCGGGGCGTACGCACTGCCGCCAGTGGCCGCCGGTGACGAACTCGGGCAGCGGCGGCCGGTCCATCGTGGGCAGCGGGGTGGGGAAGATGCTGAGCAGCGCCGCGCCGACCGCGAACGGGACCACCCGGCGGGCCCGGCCGGGTTCGCCGAGCGCCCGGTGCACGGCGAGCGTGAGCACGGTGCCGGCGAGCGGCAGCACCGCCAGCGCGAAACGCATCGGCAGCGCGCCGTCCACTACCGGCAGCCCGGCCAGCAGCGCGTACGGGCCGGGGATCCCGGTCCGCTCACCACCGGCCACCACCTCCGGGCCGAGCGCGAGCGCGGCCATGGCCAGCGCGGCGGCCACGAGCGCCACCACCGGGGCGCGCCGGCCCAGCCAGACCGCGCAGCCCACGGCGACCAGCAGCAGCGGCCAGCCCAGGAACGTGGTGAACTCGGCCGGGCCGGTGGTGAGCCGCACCGCCTCCGGGCTGCCGAAGACCGACAGCGCGGAGAGGCGGGTCCAGGCGATCAGGTCGGCGGAGAAGTAGGCGGGCGGGAACATCCCGTGGGCGACGCCCTGCGGGCCGGCGAACTGCACCCACAGCGGGTACGCCAGCACCGGCAGCGCCAGCCCGGCGGCGGCGAGCAGCCCACGGGCGAAGCCGGAACCGGCCCGGCGCAGCAGGTCCCGGTCGGCCAGCCCGTACGCGACGGCGGTCACCGCCAGGGTGAGCGCGGCGAGGAACAGCACCTCCTCGCCGACGAAGACCTGCACGGTGACGACTGCGGCGAGCCCGGCCGCGGAGGTGGCCGTCCGGCGGCGGTCCGGGCCGTCCGGGCGACCGGCCGGGTCGGCGGCGCGCAGCAGCCGGACCACGAGCCAGACCAGCACCGGGACCAGCCACTGCGCGGTCATGTGCAGGTGACCGTTGCTCTGCGAGACCATGCCCGGCCCGAAGCCGCACAGCGCCGCACCGAGTGCGGCAGCGAGCCGGCGGGCCCGCAGGACGCGGACGAACAGCAGGTACCAGGCGAGCGCCGTACCGGCCATGTTCACGGCGACGAGCAGCGCGAACGTGACAGGCGCCCCGAACGCCAGCGTGACCGGGGCGAGCAGCACGCCGAGCGCCACCACCGAGGTGTTCGCCATCAGGTTGACCCCGTCCGGCGCGTTCAACCGTCCGGTGACCAGGCTCAGCTCGCCGCGCAGGGCGCGCGCGTCCAGCGCCAGGAACCACTCGTACAGCGTCTGGTCGGCCGGGTTGAGCGCGAGCACCCGCGTGCCCGGCGCCGGCCAGAGACCGTGGGTGAGCCAGCCGGCGAGTGCGACGAACGCCACCCCGACGAGCAGGTCCGCCCGGTGCCGCCGGACGGCGGCCGTCACCCGCCGCGTGACCGCCGCCGGGCGGGCCGCCCGCGCGTGGTCGGGCGCCCGGGTCGTGCGGGCGACGCTGGTCACGGCTTCGACCATAACGGCCGCATCCCTCGGGGTACGCCGCGTCGCGGCCGAGCCGCTACGGTGAGATCTGCACCGCCGCGTGTCGACGCGCCGGTGTCACCCGCCCGGGTGGTGGAACGGCAGACACGGCCGCCTTAAAAGCGGCTGCCGCAAGGCGTGCGGGTTCGACCCCCGCCCCGGGCACGTGAACTCTCAGCTTTCCCACAGCTAGCGGTAGCACGCGCGTTTGCGCCCACGTCTACCCTGGAGTAGCACGTCTACGTGCGATCGACCCCCTGAGGGAGGCCTGAGAAGTGAAGACCTCGAACCCGGTGCTCGCCCGGCTCGGCCAGGCGGCAGAGCGTGAGCGGGCGGCCGGGTACGCCCAGCCCGGGCCGTACGGTCAGCCCGGATACCCCCAGCAGTACCCGCAGCAGCAGTACCCCCAGCAGCCCTACGCCCAGCCCTACCCGGGCGGCTACGGCCAGCCGGTGGCCCCGCCCACCGTGACCCCGATGACCCTCGACGACGTGGTCGTCAAGACGGTCCTCATGCTCGCCATCCTCGGTGCCTCGGCCGCGGCGGCCTGGGTGCTCGTGCCGGACTCCCTGGTCGGCGTCGCGTGGATCGGCGCCGCCGTGGTCGGCCTGGTGCTCGGTCTGATCATCTCGTTCTCGCGGATGGCCAACCCGGCGCTCGTCGTGGCGTACTCGATCATCGAGGGCGTCTTCGTCGGCATGGTCAGCAAGGCGTTCGAGTCGCTCTACGACGGCATCGTGCTCCAGGCGGTCGTGGCCACGTTCGGCGTCTTCTTCCTGATGGCGATGATCTACAAGGCGCGGATCATCCGGGCCACGCCGAAGTTCGCCCGGATCATGGTGGCGATCATGGCCGGCCTGTTCGGCGTGATGCTGGTCAACCTGGTGCTGGCGCTGTTCGGCGTCAACACGCACCTGCGTGACGGCAGCCCGCTCGCGATCGGCTTCAGCCTGGTCTGCATCGTGGTGGCGTCGCTGAGCTTCGTGCTCAACTTCGCCGACATCGAGGAGGGGGTCCGGATGGGCCTCCCGCAGCGCTACTCGTGGACCGCCGCCTTCGGCATCGTGGTCGGCCTGGTCTGGCTCTACATCGAGATCCTGCGGCTGCTCAGCTACTTCCAGGGCGACGACTGACATCACGCCCTCCCCGACGACGCCCGCCTGCCGCATCCGCGGCGGCGGGCGTCGCCGTTTCCCCGTCTCCGCCGCGCCGCCCGGGGCAGAGTGGGATCCGGGTACGTGGGCGGGAGGTGGTCACGGTGCGCAGTGCCAACCCGGTGCTGGACCGGCTGGACGACGTCGGCCGCGCCGAGCGGCAGGTGCTCGGGGTCGGCACCGCCGACACGATGACGGTGGCCGACGTGGTCAGCCGGACCGTGGGGCTGCTGCTGGTCACCGGCGTCACGGCGGCGGTGTCCTGGGTGGTGGTGCCGCAGGCCGCGTGGATCTCCGCCGCGCTCGCCGGAAGCGCGCTGGCCAGCCTGGCCCTGGTGCTCGTCATCTCGCTGAAGCAGATCACCAGCCCGCCGGTCATCGTCGGGTACGCGGTGCTCCAGGGGCTGCTGCTCGGGGTGGCCAGCCGCGCCTTCGAGATGGTCTACCCGGGCATCGTGGCGCAGGCCGTGATCGGCACGTTCGGCGTCTTCCTCGGCATGGCGGTGCTCTACCGGGCCCGGCTGGTACGCGCCACCCCGCGCCTGGCCCGGCTGGTCATCGGCACGCTCGTCGGGATCGTGGCGATCGGCCTGGTCAACCTGTTCGCGTACCTGTTCACCGGGCGGCAGGGGGTGGTCGTCTACAGCCTCAGCGACCGGGTGGGCTGGCTGCCGTACCTGTTCTCGGTGGTGGCGATCATCGCGGGCGCGCTCAGTTTCATCCTCGACTTCGACCTGGTCGAGCGGTCGGCCGCGAACCGGCTGCCCCGCCGCTACGCCTGGTACTGCGCCTTCGGTCTGCTGGTCGGGCTGATCTTCCTGTACTGGCAGATCCTCCGCCTGCTCAGCTACGTGCGCCGCTGACAGTTCCGGCCTGCCGCGCCGGGGCCCGGGGCCGCCGTAGACTCGGCGGCGATGAGCGCAGCGGAACTGGACCGGGCCGTGACCCTGCTGGTCCGACAGGTCGGGCACTGGCAGCAGCCGCGCTGGTCGGCCAAGGCCGACGGCGGCAACGTGTCCCGCGCCGACCTGGTGCACAAGCTGGTCCAGGAGATCGCCAACCTGGCCGCCGACGCGGCCGGTGAGCCGCGCCGCGAGGTGCCCCGCCTTCCCAGCGACCTGGCCCTGCCCGACCAACTCCGCGTGGTCACCGCCGACCTGACCCTCGCCGCGCCCCCCGACCAGATCCTGGCCACCGCCGCCGAAGCGGTGACCCGAACCCGCGCCGCCCTCTAACCCCCCCGGGCCCTGACCCCGTTGATCATGAGGTTGGCGGCGACAAAACGGACGCTGATCCCCGTCAACTTCATGATCGACCGGGTGGGGGCCGGGAGAGGGTGGGTCAGGGGTTCAGCCAGCGGCGTGCCTTGCGGTGTCTTGAGCGGTCGCGCGCCCGCAGGACGGCCGGGCGGTCGTGGCCGGCGGCCTCCGCCTGCCTCGCGTGCAGCAGGCCGTAGGTGAACGTGTTCTCCCCGTCGGCGTACGCCTGGAGCGCCTGCCGCCGGAGCACCTCCCGGGTGACCACCGAGTCCTGGTGGGTGCCGAGCAGATCCTGGAGCGCCTTGAACCGCTTCACCAGGCGGGCGGCCCGCTTGCCGGCGGCCGGCTCGCGCACCTCCACCGCGTAGCGGGCGGCCTTGAGCTTCTTGCGTGCCTCGTGCAGCGCGGCGTCCCCGTCCGGCCCGGTGGTGGCGAGCGCCCGGTCCAGCCGGGTGTCGGCGCGGCGTACCGCCTTGCGGACCCGGCGGTCCACCCACCGCCGGCCGACGTCGGCGGACGGGGCGTCGGCCAGCCGGTCCAGGCGGGTCAGCAGGGCGGGATAGCGGTCGGCGTCCAGCGCGGACCGCAGCGCGGTGGCCGCCTCGGCCAGGTCTGCGGCGAACCGTTCGCCGATCCGCGCCGCGACCGGGCCGAGCACCAGCTCGTCCGGCAGCTCGTGCACCGCCCCGGTGAGCCGGGCGGCCATCACCTGGGTGTCGCGGACCCGGCCCAGCTCGCCGCCGAGGCGGCGCAGCTCGGCCCGGACCGCCTCGCTCTCCCGGCGGTCCCACAGGCCCCGGAAGGTACGCAACGTCGCCCGCAACCGGCGGGTCGCGACGCGCATGTCGTGGACCGCGTCCTCGTCCCCCTGGTACGCGGCCGCGTGGTTGCCGACGATCGCGTCCCGCTGCGCCCGGACGTACTCCAGGACCGGGCCCGCCGGGCCGTCCGGTTCCCGATCGTCGAAACGCTCGATCCGGCCGGCGACGGCCCGGTGCGACTTGCTGACCGCCACCTCGCGGGCGCCGGCTCCGCGCAGCCGCTCTCCGAGCGCGTCGAGCAGCCCTTCGTCGCCCTCGACCAGCTCGATCTCGATCTCGTGCCAGGTCCGCTCGGCGCCGTCCACCAGGTCCTCGGACCGGACGTCGTCCTCGGCCACCTCGGCCAGCACCCGGCCGTCCGCGTCCAGCAGCCGGTGTTCCCGGCGGCGGTTGACGACCCTGGCCGCCGGGGCGACCGGACGACCGCGCGACGCGGCCCGGATCAGCGCGACCAGCTCGGGCGGCGGGCCGTCGTCGGACGCCCCGGCCGGGAACTGGTGCTCGACCCGTGTGCCACCGACAGCGCCCACCTTGAGATGCCAGCCCGCGTCGTGCCCGCCGGTACGGCGGCGCAGCGCGTGCCCGCTGCGCAGCAGGAGCAGATCGTCGGTGTCCCAGTAGACGGCGTCCAGATCCGAGACGGTGGCGTCGGACATGGTCACGACGCCACCGCACCCGGTCAGGTCGGGCAGCCGGAAACCCTCGTCGCCGGAGTACTTGCGCTCACGTTCCACGACGGTCGCCATGCGGCCTCCCGTACCCGGCCCGTGCTCCGGCGAACCGGTCTCAGCTCAGTCGTTCGAGCACCATCGCCATGCCCTGGCCGCCACCGACGCACATGGTCTCCAGACCGATGGTCTTGTCGTGCCACTCCAGCGCGTTGAGCAGCGTGCCGGTGATCCGGGCGCCGGTCATGCCGAACGGGTGGCCGACAGCGATCGCGCCACCGGCGACGTTCAGCTTCTCCTCCGGGATGCCGAGCTGCCGGTACGAGGGGATCACCTGGGCGGCGAACGCCTCGTTGATCTCGACCAGGTCGACGTCGTCGATGGTCATGCCGGCGCGCTTGAGCGCCTGCTTCGACGCCTCGACCGGGCCCAGGCCCATGATCTCGGGGGAGAGCCCGGTGACGCCGGTGGAGACGATCCGGGCCAGCGGGGTGAGCCCCAGCTCGGACGCGCGCTCGGCGCTCATGATCACCACGGCGGCGGCGCCGTCGTTGAGCGGGCAGCAGTTGCCCGCGGTGATCCGGCCGTCCGGGCGGAACACCGGCTTCAGGCCGGCCACCGCCTCCAGGGTCACCCCGGCACGGGGACCGTCGTCGGTGCTGACGACGGTGCCGTCCGGCGTGGTGACCGGGGTGATCTCGCGGGCCCAGAAACCGTCCGCGATCGCCTTCTCGGCGAGGTTCTGGCTGCGGACGCCGAACGCGTCCATGTCCTCGCGGGTCACGTCGTACACCTGGGCCAGGTTCTCCGCGGTCTGCCCCATGGCGAGGTAGATGTCGGGGAGCTGCCCGGCCTCGCGCGGGTCGGTCCACACCTCGGCGCCGCCCCGGGCGCGGGCCGCGGAACGCTCCCGGGCCTCGGCGAAGCGGGGGTTCTCCCAGCCGCCGCCGACGAGGGCCTGCGCCTCCGGCGGCAGCGTGTCCGAGTTGCCCCGGGCGTACCGGGAGACCATCTCCACACCGGCGGAGATGAACACGTCGCCCTCGCCGGCCCGGATCGCGTGCATCGCCATCCGGGTGGTCTGGAGCGAGGACGCGCAGTAGCGGGTCAGCGTGGCGCCGGGCAGGCCGTCGAGGCCCATCAGGGTGGCGACCACCCGGGCCATGTTGAAGCCCTGCTCGCCGCCGGGCAGACCGCACCCGAGGTAGAGGTCGTCGATGGTGGTGGGATCGAGCGCCGGGACCTTGTCGAGGGCGGCCTGGACGATGGTGGCGGCGAGGTCGTCCGGGCGGACCTCGCGGAGGGAACCCTTGAACGCGCGGCCGATGGGGGACCGGGCGGTGGCGACGATGACGGCGTCGCGGGGCGACTCAATCGGCATGAGCCAACGTTAACGCGCGAGTAACATGCCCGGGAAGCCGCGAGGCGGGCGGGAAATGTCACCCCGTGGGCGGCTGCCGGTGGTGCCGGAACGCGACGGCCGCCGCCGCCTCGACCGCGGCGAGCAGGGCGTGCGCCCACACCCGGTAGCCGTCGGCCGACGGGTGGAAGCCGTCGTGGCAGAGCGTCCCCGCGTCCGCGCGGAACACCGGGCCGGTCTCGGTGCCCAGGTCGACGACGGTGCCGCCGGCGTCCAGCACGGCCGCCGTCTGGGCCCGCGCCATCCGCCGCCCGGACCAGCCGAGCACCTGACGCAGCGGCGTGGCGACCGCGCGTACCGCGCCGAGATCCGGACACGTGCCCACGACCACCTCGACGTGCGCCTCCCGCAGACGGCGTACCGCCGAGCCGAGATAGGCCGCCGCGTCACCGGGCCGGGACATCGCGGTGGCGTCGTTCGCCCCGATCAGCACCACCGCCACGTCCGGCCGCTCGCCCAGCAGCGCCCGGGCCACCTGGGTGGCCAGGTCGGTGGCGCGCGAGCCGGAGACCCCCACGCTCGACAACTGCACCCGGCGGCCGGTCGGCCCCTCGGCGAGCAGGTTGGCGAGTTGACCGCCGATGGTGTCCTCGAACCGGTCGACGCCCACGCCGAGCGCCGACGAGTCACCCAGCAGCACCAGCCGCAACGGCGGCGCGTCCGCACGGCCGACCGTCGCGCGCAGCACCAGACCCAGCTCGGGCTGGGCGTACTCGCGGGTGCGGGCGGCGATGGCCTGGCCGGCGAGGACCGCCGCGCCGCCCACCGTGCCGGCCAGCAGCGACAGGGCCGCCGCCCGGCCCCACCGGGCCACCTCGTTCCGCTCGCTCATGACAGCACTCCGCTTCGCTCCGTGCCGCCATGAGGCACCTTCGCGCTGAGCCGGCCGATTCGCTCGCTGCGCTCGCTCATGACAGCACTCCGCTTCGCTCGCTGCGCTCGCTCATGCCGTTCCCTCCAGCGTTGCCGAGTCGGCGGCGCTGCCGGTCGGGGGCACCGCGCCGACGCCGAAGAAGGCCCGCCGGCGAAGCTGCGCCCACCGCCCGCCCGGCCCGCGGTCGCGACCCCGGAGCTGGGCGCCGCTGACCTCCGTGCCGGCGTGCCGGGCCGCCTGGTGGGCGGCCTCCGGGAGCGACCGTACGCCTTCCACGCCGGGCAGGACAGGCCTGCGTTCCGGGACGGCGCCCAGCGCGGACAGCACGGTGGGCAGCAACGCCGCCGCGGCTATCGCGTACCCCTCGGCGGAGGGGTGGAACCGGTCCCAGGCGAACATCCGCCCGGGGTCGGCGGCGAAGCGCGGCCCGAGCATGTCGCCGAGCGAGACGGCACGGCCGCCGGCCTCGACCACGCCCACCGTCTGCGCGGCGGCGAGCTGGCGGCTCCAGCGCCGGGCCAGCCAGCGCAGCGGCGGCTGGATCGGCCGGATGGTGCCCAGGTCGGGACAGGTGCCGACGACCACCTCACAGCCGGCCGCCCGCAGCGTGCGGACCGCGTCGACCAGGTAGCGCACCGCCACCGAGAACGGTGAGCGGTTGGTGACGTCGTTGCCGCCGATCAGGATCACCGCGACGTCCGGCTCGACCTCCAGGGCGGACTCGACCTGGGGCTTCAGCCCGGACGACAGCGCGCCGACCACGGCGAACCGGTGCAGCCGGACCGGTCGGTGCAGGCGGCGGGACAGCCCGGTGGCCAGCAGTGAGCCTGGCGTCTCCCGGCGCCTGTGCACGCCGTACCCGGCCGCCGAGGAGTCGCCCAGGATGACCATGGTGATCGGCGGGCCGGGCAGTCTCGCGCCGTAGACGCCGTCGCAGCGCGGCGGCGGGGCCTGAGCCATCGGGATGGTGCGGCGGGCCTGCCGGGCCTGGCCGAGCAGCACCCCGCCGGTGGCGGCGGTGGCCGCCACCGTGGCACCCGTGCCGATCGCCGCGAGGCGGGCGATCTGCCGGGCGCGCTGCCGGCGGACCGGCGCGACGGAACCAGCGTCCCCCATGAACCGACAGTATCGCGCCGGTACGACCACTGCTGTCCCTGATCGGATGGCTGGGTCGTGCCCGGATTGGGTACCGATGGGGGCAGCGGACGCGGGCTTGCCACCGGGCCGCACCATGTCGGGCGGAGAGGGGCGACATCATGGGGAAGACGTTGAAGCGCAGCGCCGCGTTCGCCGCGCTGGCCCGGGCGCTGGCGGCGGGTACGCGGGGCGGACCGTCGCTCGGGGCACGGCTGGCGGCGCTGCCGCGGATGATCCGCGCGACCAGCAGGGGCGAGTACGACGGCGGCCTGCGCCTGGCGCTGATGGCCGGGGCGACGGCGTACATCGTCTCGCCGATCGACCTGCTGCCGGAGATCCCGCTGGCCATCTTCGGGCTGGCCGACGACGCGGTCATGGTCACCTGGCTGGCGGGCAGCGTGCTCGCCGAGACCGAGCGGTTCCTGGAGTGGGAGGCACGTCGCAGCTCCGTCATCCCCGGGCATGTGGTGCCCTGACGGCACGTACGCTGGTCGGCGAACTGAGGGCTGACCGGCCGCCGGAACCGACGGCGGCGCGACGAAGGGCACAACGAGGTGCAGTACTACGACAACGTCGTCGAGCTGATCGGCAACACCCCGCTGGTACGCCTGCGCAACGTCACCGAGGGCATCCAGGCCACCGTGCTGGCGAAGGTGGAGTACGTCAACCCGGGCGGCTCGGTCAAGGACCGGATCGCGCTGCGCATGGTCGAGGACGCCGAGAAGGCGGGCATCCTGCGGTCGGGCGGCACGATCGTGGAGCCGACCAGCGGCAACACGGGCGTCGGGCTGGCCCTGGTGGCCCAGCTCAAGGGCTACCGCTGCGTGTTCGTGTGCCCGGACAAGGTCAGCCAGGACAAGCAGGACGTGCTGCGCGCGTACGGCGCCGAGGTGGTGGTCTGCCCGACCGCCGTCGCGCCGGAGGACCCGCGCTCCTACTACAACGTCTCCGACCGGCTGGCCCGGGAGATCCCCGGCGCGTGGAAGCCCAACCAGTACAGCAACCCGGCCAACCCGCGCTCGCACTACGAGACCACCGGCCCGGAGCTGTGGCGGCAGACCGAGGGGAAGATCACCCACTTCGTCACGGGCGTCGGCACCGGCGGCACCATCTCCGGCATCGGCCGCTACCTCAAGGAGGCGTCCGAGGGCCGGGTCAAGGTGATCGGCGCGGACCCGGAGGGCTCGGTCTACTCCGGCGGCACCGGGCGGCCGTACCTGGTCGAGGGCGTCGGTGAGGACTTCTGGCCGGAGACGTACGACCGGTCGGTGGCCGACGAGATCGTCGAGGTGTCGGACAAGGAGTCGTTCGAGATGACCCGCCGGCTGGCCCGCGAGGAGGGGCTGCTGGTCGGCGGCTCCTGCGGCATGGCCGTGGTGGGCGCGCTGGAGGTGGCCCGCAAGGCCGGCCCGGACGACGTGATCGTGGTGCTGCTGCCGGACGGCGGCCGGGGCTACCTGTCGAAGATCTTCAACGACAAGTGGATGGCCCGGTACGGCTTCCTGGACGACTCGGGCACCGAGCCGACGGTCGCCGACGCGCTCGCCGGCAAGCCCGGTGGGCTGCCCGAGCTGGTGCACGTGCACCCGACCGAGACGGTCCGCGACGCGATCGACTACATGCGCGAGTACGGCGTCTCCCAGCTCCCCGTGCTCAAGGCCGAGCCGCCGGTGGTGACCGGCGAGGTGGCCGGCTCGATCGCCGAGAAGGACCTGCTCGACGCGCTGTTCACCGGCCAGGCCCACCTGCACGACACGATCGAGCGGCACATGGGCGAGCCGCTGCCGATGATCGGCGGCGGGCAGCCGGTGAGCGAGGCGGTCGGGCTGCTGGAGAAGGCGGACGCGGCGCTGGTGCTGGTCGACGGCAAGCCCAAGGGCGTGCTGACCCGGCAGGATCTGCTCGCCCACCTCGGCGCGCGCTGAGCGGGGCGGGGCCCCGGCACTCCGGGGCCCCGCCCGTTCACAGCTCCCGGCCGTAGCGCAGTTGCGGCACCAGCGCCGAGCCGATGTGCTCGTCCCGCTGCAGACCGGTCAGGACCCAGCCGCCGCGCTCGTAGAACCGGCGCGCGTGGGTGTTCTCCCGCAGCACCCAGAGCGCGGCACGGGTCCATCCCCGGGCCCGCATCGCGTCCAGCGCGTCCACCATCAGCGCCCGGCCGGTGCCCCGGCCCCGCTCGGACGGCTCCAGGTGGATCGCGTTGAGCAGCCCGGTCGCCGGGTCGCCCTCGTCGTCCGGCCCGAGATAGCTGAAGCCGACCAGCCGGCCGTCCCGCTCGGCCACCGTCATCCGGTGGTCGGCGCCCTCCCAGGTCAGCCGCTCCACCCAGTAACGGCCCATCGCCTCCGGCGTCGGGTCGGCGAGCGCCTCGGGCGGCAGGAACGACGAGTACGCCGCCATCCGTGAGCGCTGGTGCAGGGCGCCGACCGCCATCAGGTCGGCCTCGGTCGCGGAACGTAGGGAGATCGTCACCCGGGCGACGGTACCCGCCGGGGCGGCACCTGCACCGTCTGGAGATCCTCGGCGATCACCAGATCACCGGTGAAGTGCTCCCGGGCCTCGTCGTGGAAGCGGCGCGGGTCGGCGTACCGCTGGGAGAAGTGGGTGAGCACGAGCGTGCGTACCCCCGACTCGGCCGCCACCCGCGCGGCCTGGCCGGCGGTGAGGTGCCCGACCTCGGCGGCGAGCGCCGCCTCCGACTCCAGGAACGTCGACTCGATCACCAGCAGGTCGGCGTGCTCGGCCAGCGCGTACACGCCGTCGCAGAGCCCGGTGTCCATCACGAACGCGAACCGCTGCCCCGGCCGGGTCACGCTCACCTCGTCGCGGGTCACGCGGCGTCCGTCGCGGTCCAGGTGGCCGTCGCGCAGCAGTCGCCCGACGTCCGGGCCGGCGATGCCGTACGCGGCCAGCCGCTCCGGCAGCATCCGGCAGCCGTCCGGCTCGACCAGGCGGTACCCGTACGTCTCGATCGGGTGCCGCAGCCGACGGGCCTCCAGCGTGCCGATGCCCAGCGTGATCCGCTGCCCGTCGGTGTCGATCGGCTCGACGGACAGCTCGGCGGTCTCGTAGAAGCTGGAGGCGTGGCGCAGCCGGGCGAAGTACTCGGCGCCGCCGGCCGGGAAGTGCACCGCCACCGGGTGCGGTACGCGGTCCAGCGAGAGCCGCTGGATCGTGCCGGGCAGGCCGAGGCAGTGGTCGCCGTGGAAGTGGGTGACGCAGATCCGGGTCAGGTCGGTGGCGGTGATCCCGGTGTGCAGCATCTGCCGCTGGCTGCCCTCGCCCGGGTCGAAGAGGATCACCTCGTCGTCCCAGCGCAGCAGGTAGCCGTTGTGGTTGCGCTGCCGGGTCGGGGCCTGGCTGGCCGTACCGAGCACCACCAGCTCACGCATGGACACGGCATCCTCCGGAGCGCATAAAGCGACCCCCGGGGCTTCCGCGCTCGCGCGCGGGCCGGCTGGACTGGGCCGGCACCCCGGGGGTCGGGTGGCTGTCGTGGTTTCGCCGCACCGCTGCCACACGGTCTCGACGATCATGCAGTGCCCGCCTCGCGGCGGACGAGTTCTCACTGTCGAGGACAGCGGCTAGCGGACAGCCACCTCACGAGTCCGATTGCTATACAAGTCTGGACCACCTCCTTTCCCGTGTACCGCCACGCTATCCACTTCCCGGCGGCCGCGGCAACGGATTTCGATCACAGGCGTCAGTCCAGGCCGATCGGGCCCTCGCGCGGGCCCTCCTCGTTCGCCGGCTGCACCGCCAGCGACGGGAAGTCGGCCAGGTCGCCCTCCGGCTCGGCGTCCCACTCGGGGAACACCAGCGGGCTCTGGAGGTAGAGGCAGAGCAGCTGGGTGAGCTGGTGCAGGCCGTCGAGGTGGGTGCGCTCGTGGCCGTGCGTGGCGTCCACGCCGAACCCGAGCAGCGCCACCCGGGCGTGCGCCCCGGCCTCGACCGCGGCGGCCACGTCCGAGCGGTAGTAGTCGAACACGTCCCGGACCAGGTCGACGCCGTGCTCCTTGGCGATCGAGGCCAGGTTGCGGGTCAGGTGGTAGTCGAACGGGCCGACCCCGTCGCCCATCGCCAGCGTGGCAGCGGTCTCCCGGGACTGCTGGCCCGGCGCGACCACCGCCGCGTCCACCGAGACGATCTCCGCGACGTCCGGGTCCAGCCCGTGGCTGGCGCCGTGGCCGATCTCCTCGGTGACGGTGACCAGCAGGTGTGCGGTGACCGCCGGGGTGATCCCGGCGTCGACCATCGCCTTGAACGCGGTCAGCACCGCCGCCACGCCCGCCTTGTCGTCCAGGTGCCGGGACTTGACGTACCCGTTCGGGGTGATGGTCGGGTTGGGCAGGAACGCGACGAAGTCCCCGGCGTCGATGCCGAGCGCCCGCAGCCCGGCCTCGTCGTGCACCGGCTCGTCCACCCGCACCTCGACCAGCTCCCAGCCGACGCCCTGGAGGTCGACCGCCTCGTTGTAGCGGTGCCCGCTCGCCTTCAGCGGCAGCACCTGGCCGGTGACGACCCGCTCCAGGTCGTCGGTGAAGATCCGCACGTGGGCGCCCTCGGCGAAGCGGGCGCTGTGCGTGCCGATCGGGTTGACCTCAAGCCGGCCGTTCTCCTTCAGCCGCTTCACCATGCCGCCGATGGTGTCGGTGTGCACCACGATCGCCCGGTCGGCGCCGGTCGACCGGGGGCCGGGCAGACAGGCGCTCAGCGCCCCGCGACGGGTCAGCGTGGAGCTGATCCCGATCGCGGAGAGCCGCTCGCCCACGTACTGCTGGATGTGGTCGGTGCGCCCCGACGGGCTGGGGATCTCCAGCAGCTCCACCAGCACCTGGCGGAGGTAGTCGAGGTCGAGCTTGAGCGGTTGGGGTTTGCGTGCGGTCATGCCCCAGAGCCTGCCGCACCGGCAGGCGACCAGAGTCGCTGCGGTGCCCGGGTACCCGGGAAGAGCAGGTCGACGAAGCGTTCGGCGGTCGGCTGCGGCTCGTGGTTGGCCAGTCCGGGGCGCTCGTTCGCCTCGATGAAGACGTGTTCCGGCTGGTCCGGGGCGGGAACCAGCAGGTCCAGCCCGGTGACCGGGATGTCCAGCGCCCGGCTGGCGGTGACGCACGCCTCGGCGATCGCCGGGTGCAGCTCGGCTGTCACGTCGTGGATCGTGCCGCCGGTGTGCAGGTTGGCCGTCCGGCGGACCGCCAGCACCTCGCCCTCCGGCAGCACGTCGTGCATCCGGTATCCGGCCTCCGCGACCACCTCGCGGGTCATGTCGTCGACCGGGATGCGGGACTCGCCGCCGGTGGCTGCCGCCCGCCGCCGGCTCTGCCGCTCGATCAGCTCGGTGATGTCGTGCACACCGTCGCCGGTGATCTGCGCCGGGCGGCGTACCGCGGCGGCGACCACCTCGTGGTCGATCACCACGACCCGAAGGTCCTCGCCCGCGCGCAGCTCCTCGATCAGCACGTCCGGGCAGAACCGGCGGGCCAGCTCGACGGCCGCGGTCAGGGCCTCCGGCGTACGCACGCCGACTGTGATGCCGTTGCCCTGCTCGCCGCGCGCCGGCTTGACCACCACCGGACCCACGTCGTCGAGGAACGCGACGTCGTCGGGCTCGCCGGTCGCGGTGCGCCCGCGCGGCACCGACAGCCCCGCCTCGGTGAGGATGCGCCGGGTCACCCGCTTGTCGTCGCAGCGGCTCATCGCCACCGCCGAGGTCAGCTCCGACAGCGACTCGCGGGTGTGGATGGTCCGGCCGCCGGTGGTCAGCTTCAGCTCACCCCAGTGCGGGTCGGTCACCTCCACCCGGATGCCGCGCCGCATCGCCTCGTCCGCGACGATCTTCGCGTACGGGTTCAGCTCGTCGTACCCCTGCGGCATGGCGGGCAGGAACAGGCGCTCGTTGATCGGGTTCTTCCGCTTCACGCAGAGCGTGCCGGTGCGGTGGAAGCCGAGACGCTCGTACAGCCGGATCGCACCCGAGTTCTCGGCCAGCACGGACAGGTCCACGAACGCCCGGCCGCGCCCGTCGAGCCGGTCGGCGAGCGCGGTGAGCAGCGCCTGGCCGGTACCGGGCGGGGCGGTGTTGAAGTCCACGGTCAGGCACCACAGGCTGGCGCCGTTCTCCGGGTCGCCGAACACCGCGACGTGGTCCACGCCGGTGATGGTGCCGACCACCTCACCGGTGGCGTCCTCGGCCACCAGGTGCAGGAACCGGTCCGTGCCGGCGTTGTCCACCAGCACCTCGACCGGGGCGGTGACCATGCCGTTGCGCGCGTAGATCCGGTTCACCGCCTCGGCGTCGGCGGCGTCCCGCAGCGGCCGGACGGTCAGCCCGGGCACCTCGCCGCCCTCGGTGGCGGCGGGCCGCTTCTCACCCAGCGGCAGCCGGTAGGTCAGCGACGGGTCGATGAACAGCTCGTCCGGCAGCCGGGACACCAGCACGTGCGGGTCGCGCAGGTAGATGCAGATGTCCCGGGCGCCGACCGCCTCGGACCGCAGCACGTCGGCCACGTGCACCTGGTCGTCGAACGTCTGCCCGAACACCAGGCGGCCCCAGCCGCAGTCCAGCACCACGCCCGAGGCGTCGGTGGAGGCGGTCTCCGGCTGTCGCGGCTCCGGCGTACCCGGTGCGACCGGGTCACCGCCGGGGCCGATGCGTTCCCGGCGGCGCCCCAGCACCCGTTCCCGGTCGGTACGCGCCGTTCCGGTGGCGAGGGTGTCGGTCACGGTCAGTCGATTCCGTGGCTCTGGAGCCACATTTCCAGGAGTCCCAGTTGCCACAGCTTGTTTCCGTTCAACGGGGTCAGTTCGGCATTCGGGTCGGCGAGCAGCGCGTCGACGTAGTCGGCGCGGAACAGGTCACGACGGCGGGCCTCCGGCGAGGTGAGCGCGTCGCGTACCCGGTCGAGGAGCTTGCCCTCCAGGTGGGTGAGACCGGGCACCGGGAAGTAGCCCTTGGGCCGGTCGATGACCTCGTGCGGCAGGACCCGGCGGCCGATCTCCTTGAGCACGCCCTTGCCACCCTGGGCCAGCTTCAGCTCCGGCGGGCAGCTCGCGGCCAGCTCGACGAACTCGTGGTCGAGGAACGGCACCCGGGCCTCCAGCCCGTGCGCCATGGTCATGTTGTCGACCCGCTTCACCGGGTCGTCGGTCAGCATGACCTGGGTGTCGATCCGCAGGCCCGCGTCGACGGCGGTCTGCGCCCCCGCGCGGCCCAGGTGCGCGGCGACGAACTCCCGCGCCGGGTCACCGTCGGCCAGCCACGCCGGGTTGAGCACCCGGGCCAGTCCGGCCGCGTCGCGGTCGAAGAACGCCTTCGCGTACGTCTCGAGCGCCTGCTCCCGGTCCACCCCGGCCAGCGGCGGGTACCAGTGGTAGCCGCCCAGGATCTCGTCCGCGCCCTGGCCCGACTGCACCACCTTGACGTGCTTCGCGACCTCCTGGCTGAGCAGCCAGAACGCCACGCAGTCGTGGCTGACCATGGGCTCGCTCATGGCCGCGACGGCGGCCTCCAGCGGCGGCAGCAGGTCGCCGGTGGGCACCCGGATCTGGTGGTGGTCCGTGCCGAACGTCTTCGCCACCAGGTCGGAGTAGACGAACTCGTCGCCCTCCCGGCCGCCGACCGCGTCGAAGCCGATGGAGAACGTGGCCAAGCCGGACTGCGCCTGCCCCTCGCCGGCGAGCAGCGCGACCACCAGGCTGGAGTCGAGGCCGCCGGAGAGCAGCACGCCCACCGGCACGTCGGCCACCATGCGGCGGCGTACGGCGGTGGTCAGCGAGTCGAGCAGCGCGTCCTGCCAGTCCTGCTCGGACCAGCCGGCCCGCTCGGCGGCACGGCTGAACGCCGGATCCCAGTACACCCGCTCGTGGCTGGAGCCGTCCGCCTCGTACACCCGGACCGTGGCCGGGGGCAGCTTGGTGACGCCGGCCAGGATGGTGCGCGGCGGCGGCACGATGCTGTGGAAGCTCAGGTAGTGGGCGAGCGCCACCCGGTCGATCGTGGTGTCGACGCCGCCACCGGCGAGCAGCGCCGGCAGGGTCGAGGCGAACCGCACCACGCCGGGGCTCTCGGCCAGGTAGAGCGGCTTGATGCCGAGGCGGTCCCGGGCCAGCACCAGGCGGCCGGTGTCGCGCTCGCTGATCGCGACGGCGAACATGCCGATCAGGTGGTCGACGAAGTCGAGCCCCCACTCGGCGTACGCCTTGATCACGACCTCGCTGTCGCCGGACGAGAAGAACCGGTGGCCCTTGGCCTGGAGTTCGGCGCGCAGCTCTCGATAGTTGTAGATGCAGCCGTTGAAGACACCGGTGAGCCCGGCGGCGGCGTCCACGATGGGTTGGCCGCTCGCCGCGGACAGGTCGATGATCTTCAGGCGCCGGTGTCCCAGCGCGGTCGGGCCCTGCGACCAGACGCCGCTGTCGTCGGGCCCTCGGTCACTCATCGTGGCCGCCATCCGCTCCACGGCCGAGACGTCGGCGCGTGAACCGTCACGGCGGAACTCTCCCGCAAGTCCGCACATACGAGCCAATGCTGCCAGAGCTTGTTGCAGTTCGCCTGTTGAGACGATGACGAACGTGTGACAGCTTGCTACGATGCGCCGTCACGCAGGGTGGTCACCTGTCACGCCTTCGGTTCCTGCCTTCCAGGCCGCAGATGCCGGAAACCCGGCCCGTGCCGGGTGTGAGGAACACCGCACGTACCGGCACACGCCCCTGCGTCGTCGGCTCGCCGATCTTGCACTTTGGTGCCCCGCAATCCTCGTAAACCGAACAAGCTGTGGGCAGTAACTGCAAGATCGCGCGAGCGAGACGCTGCCGGCACGGTGATCAGCCTCGCAGTTCACCGTGCCGGAGTCGTGGTTCGGATCTCGGGTCAGCCCGCGGCGCGGGAGCCGCAGCGAGGGCTCCCGACGGCTCGTGCGGGACCGCTGCGATGATGCGGACGTGGACATCGTCGAGATCCGGGCCGCCTTCGACGACGTGTTCGATCAGGCCATCGTGTTCCACGGCTTCGCCGACTACATGCGCGACTACGATGTCTTCGTCTACGCGACCGCCGATCCCCGTACCGGAATCACGCCCCAGCACCTGAGGTACCGGTTCAAGCACTGCGTCCGAGCCGTGACCACGTCCGCCGTGCCGCCCGAGGTCTGGATGCGGTCGCTGGACGAGCGGCTCATCGACTACGAACAGGGCGTCGACCTCGACGGCTACGTGTGGGGCGTCAAGTGGCAGGTGCTGTACCCGGGAATGAAACTTCTGCGGGAGTCACCTGACGCGGAGCGGTGGTCACGACTCCTCGATCTTCCGTTTCACGAGGCCCTCATCGAGACGAACGGCCACAACATCTCGCTGGTCTTCTCGGACCTGGTCGTCGATGTGGTCGACCCTGGGTACGCACCGTTCGTGGTGACGGGAGGGGAACCGGACGTCGAGGTCCCCCTCCCGTAGGTCGCGAGACGCGCTCAGTGCGCTTCGGTGACTCGCGCGACGCCGACGGGGCAGGTCATGCCGTTGGGCCCGTGGTTGCAGTAACCACCCGGGTTCTTCGTCGGAGCCAGGTACTGCTGGTGGTAGTCCTCGGCGAAGTAGTAGTCGCCGAGCGGGGCGATCTCGGTGGTGATCTCACCCTTGCCGGCCCGCTCCACGATCGGCGCGAACGCGTCCCGCGACGCCTTGGCGGCGGCGAGCTGCTCGTCGGTCGTGGTGTAGATCGCCGAGCGGTACTGGGTGCCCACGTCGTTGCCCTGACGCATGCCCTGGGTCGGGTCGTGGTTCTCCCAGAAGACCTTGAGCAGGTCCTCGTAGGCGATCTTCGACGGGTCGTAGACCACCTGGACCACCTCGGCGTGCCCGGTCATGCCGGAGCAGACCTCCTCGTACGTCGGGTTGGTGGTGTACCCGCCCGCGTAACCGGCGGACGTGGTGATCACGCCGGGGAGGGTCCAGAACAGCCGCTCGGCGCCCCAGAAGCAGCCCATGCCGAAGACGGCGACCTGCGCGCCCTCGGGGAACGGGCCCTTCAGCGAGGACGGCAGCACCTCGTGCCGGTCGGCGATCGGCATCGCGATCGGACGGCCCGGCAGGGCCTGGTCAGGAGAGATCATTTCGGCCTTCATGCGGCGGAGGAACACGGTGGGACTCCTCTCTTGGCTTTCCCAGCGTGTGCAACAGCGTCGCCCCCCGGTTCCTTACCCGCCCACGCCGGCGTCAGGCCAGCGCCGCCGAGATCCGCCCGGCGAACTCCGTCGCCTCGGCGTCGTCGGCGTACCGCGTACGCGGCCAGAAGAAGCCGCGCAGCCCGTCGCCCTTGGTCCGGGGCACCACGTGGGTGTGCAGGTGCGGTACGGACTGGGACACCCGGTTGTTCATCGCCACGAACGTCCCACCGGAGCCCAGACCGGACTCCACGGCCACGGCGATGCGCTGCACCAGCCGGAAGTAGCCGGGCAGCGCGTCGGCGGGCAGGTCGGACAGGGTGACCAGGTGGGTGCGGGGCACCACCAGCACGTGGCCCTTGAACACCGGCCGGGTGTCGAGGAACGCGACGCCGTCCGGCTCGTCGGTCACCCGGAAGGCCGGCACCTCGCCCGCCACGATCCCGCAGAACACACACCCGCTCACGAGCTCACCCTAGGTCCCACCCCGCCACCCCACCTCCGGGCGAGCGTGATCATGAGGTTGGCGGCGACAAATCGGACCGGCGGCACCGTCAACCTCATGATCGGCGCGGCGTGGAATCCGACGCGCAGCAGGCGCGTGTGCAGCTCGTCCACGGCTAGGCCGCCAGGCCCGGGATCCTGCTCTCCCAGAGGCGGATCACCCGGCGCGCGGTCAAGCGCCGAATACGTGGCCAGTCCTGGCGGAGCAGCGCGGCGTCGACGTATCTGATCATGTCGTCCCGCTGGCCGCAGTCCAGCAGGAGGCAGTAGAGGGTCAGCCGCTCACCCGGGTCACCCACGTCGTAGTCGCCGGGGCCGGACCAGGCGAGGCGCACGGGCAAGCTGACCCGCCCCGACCGCGGGCCGCTCAGGAGACCCAGCGAGGCCGGGATCCGGTCGGCGACGCCGTGCAGGCGGGAAGGGAGCGCCCCGGTCGTACTCACCGGACCAGTATGGCCGACCGCCCCGACACCTCCGCGGTTGTGACTCGCGCCGGGTTGCCGGGAGCGGGACCGGGCGGGGGGCTAACGTCTGCGGCATGAGCCACGGCTTCGAGACACTCGCCATCCACGCCGGTCAGGACCCGGAGGCCCGCACCGGTGCGGTGATCCCGCCGATCTACCAGACCAGCACGTACGCCCAGGACGCCGTCGGAGCGCCCCGCGAGGGCTACGAGTACAGCCGCTCCGGCAACCCGACCCGGGACGCGCTCCAGGAGTGCCTGGCCGCGCTGGAGGGCGGCCCGGTGGCGCTCGCCTTCGCCAGCGGCCTGGCCGCCGAGGACGCGCTGCTGCGGACCGTCTGCAAGCCGGGCGACCACGTGGTGATCCCGGACGACGCCTACGGCGGCACGTACCGGCTGTTCGCCAAGGTGGCCGAGCGCTGGGGCCTGGCGTACACCCCGGCGAAGGTCTCCGACCCGGACGCCGTGCGCGCCGCGATCCGCCCCGGCGCCACCCGGATCGTGTGGGTGGAGACGCCGACCAATCCGCTGCTCGGCATCGCGGACATCGCGGCGCTGGCCGCTGTGGCGCACGACGCCGGCGCGCTGCTGGTGGTCGACAACACGTTCGCCTCGCCGTACCTCCAGCAGCCGATCGCGTTCGGCGCGGACGTGGTGGTGCACTCCACCACCAAGTACGTCGGCGGGCACTCCGACGTGGTCGGCGGCGCGCTCGTCGCGGCGGACCGCACGCTCGGCGAGGAGCTGCGCTACCACCAGAACGCGATGGGCGCGGTGAACGGCCCGTTCGACGCCTGGCTCACCCTGCGCGGCATCAAGACCCTCGGGGTACGGATGGACCGGCACTGCGACAACGCCGAGCGGATCGCCGCCTACCTGGACGGACACGCCAAGGTCGCCCAGGTTCTCTACCCGGGCCTGCCGTCGCACCCCGGCCACGAGGTGGCCGCCAAGCAGATGCGCCGGTTCGGCGGCATGATCTCGTTCCGCGCGGCGGGCGGCGAGGAGCACGCTGTGGAGATCTGCAACCGGGCCCGGCTGTTCGTGCTCGCCGAGTCGCTGGGCGGCGTGGAGTCCCTGATCGAGCACCCCGGCCGGATGACACACGCGAGCGCTGCGGGCTCGCCGCTTGAAGTTCCCGGCGATCTCGTGCGACTGTCTGTCGGCATCGAGACGGTCGACGACCTGCTCGCCGATCTGGAGCAGGCCCTGGGCTGACCGCTGGCTGGGGAGGGTGGCAGTGCCGGAGATCTTGCCGACGACCTGGGTCGGGACGACCGCGAAACAGATCGCCCGGGCGGTACGCCGTGGCGACGTCTCCGCCACCCAGGTCGTCGCCGACCACCTGGACCACGTCGCCCGGGTCGACGCCGAGCTGGGCGCGTTCCGCACGGTACGCGGCGGCGAGGCGATCACCGAGGCGGAGAAGGTCGACGAGCAGGAGGAACTGGCGAACCTGCCGCTGGCCGGCGTGCCGGTGGCGGTCAAGGAGAACACGCCGGTGGCCGGCCTGCCCACCTGGAACGGGTCGGCCGCCATGCGTACCGAGGTGGCGGAGGCCGACCACGAGGTGGTCCGCCGGCTGCGCGGCGCGGGCGCTGTCATCCTCGGCGTGACCCGGATGCCGGAGCTGGGCCTGTGGGCGCTCACCGACGACGACACCGCCGTCACCCGCAACCCGTGGGACCTGGCGCGTACCCCCGGCGGTTCGTCCGGCGGCGCGGCCGCCGCGGTGGCCGCCGGGCTGGTGCCGATGGCCCACGGCAACGACGGCCTCGGGTCGATCCGCATCCCGGCGGCCTGCTGCGGCCTGGTCGGGCTCAAGCCCGGCCGGGGCGTGGTGCCCTGCCAGCTCGGCGCGGACGACTGGTTCGGCCTCACCGAGCACGGCATGCTGACCAGCACCGTCGCCGACGCGGTGGTCGGCTTCTCGGTGCTGGCCGGCCGCCGGCCGGACAAGCTGGTCCCGCCGGAGCGGCTGCGGGTGGGCGTCTCGCTGCGGTCGCCGGTACGCGGCGTCTCGCCGGACGCGCCGAACCGGGACGCGGTCGCCGCCGCCGGCCGGCTGCTCGCCGCCGCCGGCCACGACACCGTGCCCGCCGACCCGGTCTACCCGACCCGGCTCGGCCTCCAGGGCATCGCCACCTGGTTCGCGGCCGCCGCCGCCGACGTGCGCGCCGCCGGGGTGGCGCCGCGCCAACTCCAGCGACGCAGCCGCCGGCACGTCGCGCTCGGCGAGTGGGCGCAGCGCCGGGGGTACGTGCGGGAGGCCGACCGGGCCGCCTGGCGCGAACGGTCCGTGCACTTCTTCGCGGACAACTCGATCGACCTGCTGCTCACCCCGGCGCTGGCCGGGCCGCCGCCGGAGGCCGCCGGGTGGTCCGGCCGCTCCTGGCTCGCGAACATGTCGACCAACATCAGGTACGCCCCGTACGCGGCGCCGTGGAACATCGCCGGGCTCCCGTCGATCGTGGTGCCGGTCGGGCGCCGCCCGGACGGCCTGCCGGTGGGCGTGCAGTTCGTCGGCCCGCCCGGCTCCGAACTGCTGCTGCTCGGGGTGGCCGGCCAGTTCGAGATGCAGGCGCCGTGGGCCCGGCACGCGCCCGGCTATCCCCGCGTCGGAACGGGGTCGCCGGCCACCGCGTGATCGTCTAGCGTGTGCGCACCCCTGTCGCGCACACCACCTCGGACGGTCCCCGATGCACTGCCAGACCTGCGGGGACCCCACGTCCCCGGCCTATGAGGAGTGCCGGCGCTGCGGCACCCGAGTCGGTCAGCCCGCCGTGAGCCCCGGCCTGCCCACGTACGGCGTGGGTGGCCTGGCCGTGGCCGGCGCGTTCGCGGTCGGCGCCGCCACCCTGTGCTACCTGCTCACGGCGCTGTTCCCGATCGTGGGTGTGCGGATGGCCCGTTCGGCCGCCGAGCAGCTCGACCGGGACGTGCTGCTCGGCGCGGTGCTGGCCGAGGTGCTGTTCTCGCTGCCCTACCTGCTCGCCCTGCTGACCGCGGGGACGCTCGTGGTGATCTGGACCTGGCGGGCCCGCAAGAACCTGGACGCGTTCCCGGGCGCGGTGCCGAACCTCAGCCCGGCGTGGGCCATCGCCGGCTGGCTGGTGCCGTTCGCCAACTTCGTCGTACCGGCCCGGGTGCTCGCCGACCTGCTCCGCAACAGCGTCTGGCGACGCCGCCAGTCGTGGCTCGTCGGGGTGTGGTGGGCGAGCTGGCTGGTGTTCCTGATCGGTGACCGGTTCGTCGCCCGGGCCGAGCAGCAGCGCTACGACCGGCTGACCGAGCTGCCCCGCAACGACGCGGAGTTCGGCACGTACGTGCGCTTCTACGAGGACGCGCTCGCGCCCCGGCTGGTGCCGGCGGTGGCCTGCCTGGTCGCCGGGATCACGTTCGTCGTGCTGATCCGCCGGATCTCCGCCGCCCAGCAGGACCGGCTCGCGCGGGCCGTCCCCGCGTGGCCGGGACAGCCGGTCCGGCCCGGCCAGTCCGCCTGGCCCGGTCAACCGGGCTGGCCCGCGCCCGCCGCGCCGATGCCGGTCGCGCCGACGTCGCCGCAGGTTCCGCCCGCCCCGGGTGGCACGATCGGGGCATGACGGAACTGGTCGGTCTCGCCGACGTACAGGCCGCGCGGGAACTGCTCGCCGGTGTCACCCGTACCACCCCGCTGGAGCCGTCCCGGCCGCTCAGCGCCGCGCTCGACGGGCCGGTCTGGCTCAAGTGCGAGAACCTCCAGCGCGCCGGGTCGTACAAGGTGCGCGGCGCGTACGTGCGGATCTCCCGGCTCTCGGCCGAGGAGCGGGCCCGCGGCGTGGTCGCGGCGAGCGCCGGCAACCACGCCCAGGGGGTGGCGCTCGCCGCCGGGCTGGTCGGCGCGCACGCCACCGTCTTCATGCCGGTGAACGCGCCGCTGCCGAAGGTCGCCGCGACGAAGGGGTACGGCGCGCAGATCGAGCTGGTCGGCAACACGGTGGACGAGTCGCTCGTCGCGGCGCAGACCTTCGCCGAGCGGACCGGCGCGGTGTTCATCCACCCGTTCGACCATGCGGACGTCATCGCCGGGCAGGGCACCGTGGCGCTGGAGATCCTCGAACAGTGCCCGGACGTGCGCACCATCGTGACCGGGGTGGGCGGCGGCGGGCTGGTCTCGGGCATGGCGGTGGCGGCCAAGGCGCTGCGTCCCGACGTACGCGTGATCGGGGTCCAGGCGGCGAGCGCCGCCGCCTTCCCGCCCTCGCTGCGGGCCGGCGAGCCGATGCGGCTGCCCTCGTTCGCGACGATCGCCGACGGGATCGCCGTCGGCCGTCCGGGCGAGCTGACCTTCACCCATGTCCGCAAGCTCGTCGACGAGGTCGTCACGGTCTCCGAGGAGGACATCTCCCGGGCGCTGCTGATGCTGCTGGAACGCGGCAAGCAGGTCGTCGAGCCGGCCGGCGCGGTCGGCGTGGCGGCGCTGCTGGCCGGCGCGGTGGAGGTGACCGCGCCGGTCGTCGCGGTGCTGTCCGGCGGCAACATCGACCCGCTGCTGATGCTCCGGGTGATCGAGCACGGCCTGGCGGCGGCCGGCCGGTTCCTGCGGATCACCGTGCGCTGCACGGACCGGCCCGGCCAGCTCGCCTCCCTGCTCGGCGAGATCGCCGAGCACCGGGCCAACGTGGTGGACGTGGTGCACCAGCGCGCCAACCCGCACCTGCGCCTCGGCGAGGTGGAGGTGGCCCTGTCCGTGGAGACCCGCGGGGTGGAGCACTCGGACACGCTGATCAGCGCGTTGCGTGCGAGCGGCTACCAGGTGGTCTTCACCGGCGAGGGCTGAGCCCTCGGCGGAATCGCGACGCCCGAGCGGAACGGGAACACCACAGCGCAACGCGAACGCCCCGGCCGGATGATCCGGTCGGGGCGTTCGGGTGTGCGGCTCGGGTCCGAGGAGGGCCTGTCAGCCTCGGTCGGGTTCGGGACCCGAGCCATCCGGCGCGGGTCCGGAAGGGGTCAGCCGCTGTACGGCTCGAAGGAGACGATGGTCACCTTGATATCGGCGCCGCTCGGCGCGGTGTAGGTGCAGGTCTGCCCCGCCTTGCCACCGAGGATCGCCTTGCCGAGCGCGGACTCGGGGCTGTAGACCGTGAGGTCGGTGGTGGAGGCGATCTCCCGGGAGCCGAGCAGGAAGGTCTCGCTGTCGTCGGCGTCGTCGTCGAAGTAGATCTTCACGACCATGCCCGGCGACACCGCGTCGGTGTCCGGCGCCTCACCGACCTTGGCGGTGCGCAGCAGCTCCTTGAGGTAGAGAATGCGGCCCTCGGCCTTGCCCTGCTCCTCACGGGCGGCGTGGTAGCCACCGTTCTCCCGCAGGTCGCCCTCCTCGCGACGGGCGTTGATCTCGGCGGCGATGACCGGCCGGTTGGCGATCAGCTCGTCGAGCTCGGCCTGCAGACGGTCGTAGGCGTCCTGGGACAGCCAGGTGGCGGGCGCCTCGTTTCCATTTGTGGACACAGGCGGTCTCCTCGATTGGTGCGGACTGGCTGACAGGTGAACTTGCAAGGCTACCAGTGCGGGTCGCGTCGAGGTGTGATCAATCACCCCGGGTGCCGGTGGCGGGCCGGGGTGCGGTGGCCGGCGACTCGCCGGCGGTACGGCTCAGCCGGCGGGCCGGCAGCGCAGGACCTCGCCGATGAACGGCCGGGCGCTCGTGGGCACCTCCTGCCGGGTGCGGATGTGGCGCTGGCCGGGCTCCGCGGTCACGGTGGTCTCGGCGCTGCCCACCTGTGCCCCGTCGTGGGAGCGGGCCCGCAGCAGACAGGTGGCGGAGCCGCCGGGCGGCACGGTGACCCGGAAGTCGACCACCACCCGGGAGTCGGTGATGTCGGTGTAGCTGATCATCTCGCCCTGGTACTGCGGGTCGCCGTACTGGTAGTAGAGCTTCGCCGCGCCCAGCCCGAGGACGGCGAGGAGGACCGTCACAGTGAGGGCGAGCAGGAGTGGCCGGCGGCGTCCCGGCTCCCGGCGGCGGCCGTAGCGGCCCGGCGGGAAGGCCGGCGCCTCCGCGGCGACTGTGGCGTGCGTCTCGCTCACCGGCGGGTATCTCCTGGCGTTGTTGTCGGCGGCATCGGCAAGAATGGCTAGGTCCATCTTCCCAGCCCGGCGCTGAGTCAAGGATGGCAGGTCGGCCTGGACCGGCGGGCGTGGCCCTGGCCACTCCGGTGGCGGGCCCGGCCGGCCGTCACGGGGGCTTTCGCGGGCGCGGGGGGAGATTCCGGCAGGTCAGCCGGTCGGCCCGGGGGCCGGTCGGCGGGCACAGACGAGGAGCGCCGAAGGTGGCAGAACAGCTGCGTCTCATGGCGGTGCACGCCCATCCCGACGACGAGTCGAGCAAGGGCGCCGCCATGATGGCGAAATACGTCGCCGAGGGGGTGGACGTCCTGGTCGTCACCGCCACCGGTGGCGAGCGGGGCAGCGTGCTCAACCCCAAGATGGACCGCCCCGACGTCTGGGCGAACATCGGTGACATCCGGCGCGCCGAGATGGACGCCGCCCGGGCCATCCTCGGCGTCGAGCAGGCGTGGCTCGGCTTCGTCGACTCCGGGCTGCCCGAGGGCGACCCGCTGCCGCCGCTGCCCGAGGGCTGCTTCGCCCTCCAGGACGTGGACGTCGCCGCCGCGCCGCTGGTGCGCCTGATGCGGCAGTTCCGCCCGCACGTCGTCACCACGTACGACGAGGAGGGCGGCTACCCGCACCCCGACCACATCATGACCCACAAGATCACCGTGGCGGCGTTCGACGCGGCCGGTGACCCGGAGCGCCACCCCGAGCTGGGCGAGCCGTGGCAGCCGCTGAAGCTCTACTACGACGTGGGCTTCTCCCGCGCCAAGATCATGAGCCTGCACGAGGCGGTGCTCGCCGCCGGGCTCGAATCGCCGTACGGCGAGTGGATGAAGCGCTGGGACGAGCGCCCCGACAAGGGCGCCCGGATCACCACCCGGGTCGAGTGCGCCGACTACTTCCCGGTCCGCGACGACGCGCTGCGTGCGCACGCCACCCAGATCGACCCGGACGGCTTCTGGTTCCAGGTGCCGATGGAGCTGCAGAAGCGCGCCTGGCCGACGGAGGACTTCCAACTCGCCCGTTCGCTGGTCGACAGCCCGCTGCCCGAGTCCGACCTGTTCGCGGGCGTACGTGAGGCGTGCCGTGCCCACTGACCGGGCCGGGGGCTACCCTGGTGCTCAGTCGCACATCGGAGGAACACCATGCTGACCACCGTCGAGGTGCTCGCGCAGAACAACTTCGGTGACACCCGCACGGGTGGTCTGGCCGGTCCGATGGGCCTCTTCCTGATCGTCGCGCTGGCCACCGTCACCGTCCTGCTGATCCGCAACATGAACGCCCGGCTGCGCCGGCTGCCCGATCGCTTCCCGCAGCAGGGCGCCCCGGGCCGGGCCGATTCCGCAGTCGCCGATCCGACAGACGGGCTCGTCGAGCAGGATTCACCGACGAACGCGCCCAACGGCTCCCAGCAGCACCGGAACAGCTGAACACCGCGTGAATCACGTCGAAGCCGGTCGTCGCCCCCTGTTGCGACCACCGGCTTTGGCTTAGCCTTCCGCCGGGGGGACCGTCAGGCCCCGGACCCTGCGCGGAAGGGGGACGCCGATGTCGAAGACAGCACCGGCCCCCGACCATGCCCCGGCCCGACCCGTTGACGGGGCGGCCCCGTGACCACCGAGCCGGCCGACCGTTCCCCCGACCGGATCGGCCTGCGCGGGACACCGGTGGGCGTCGTCCTGCTCACCGTCGCGGTCGCGTTGACCGGTCTGCTCGCCGCCGCGCTCGGCCTCACCGTCCCGTCGCACCTGCCGGCCGGCGAGGCACTGCCCGGTCCGGCGTGCTTCGGCATCGCCGCCGCCGCGTTCGCGGTGGCCCAGCTCGCCCGGCTGCGCTTCCGCAGCGCCTCGGGCATGGTGAGCATCACCTGGGGCGAGGCCGCGCTCGTGGTCTGCCTCTGGCTGGTGCCGGCCGGCTGGCTCCCGGCCGCCGCCCTGCTTGGCGTGGGCGCCGCCTGGACCGCGATGTCGGTGGTCTCCGACCGCCGTCCCGCACTGGAACTGGTCGGGATCGCCGGTACGCTCACCGCCGCCACCGCGCTCGCCGCGGCCGTGGCCACCGCGCTCGGCCCGCCGCTGCTCGCCGCGCCGACCCCGGAGCTGGCGCTCACGCTCACCGCCGCCGCGGTCGCGTACCTGCTGACCACCGCCTTCCTGGGCGCCGTCACGCTCGCGCTGCGGCACGGCATCGCGATCGGGCCGCCGCTGCTCGCCGCGCTGCGCGGCAAGCTGCTCATGTTCGTCGGCAACGTGGCGGTCGGCCTGGTGGTCGTCGCGCTGCTCGAACTCGACGCGCGCTGGCTGCTGCTCCTGCCGCCACCGCTCTGGCTGCTCCAGCAGACCTACCGGCACCGGCTCCGCGCCGACCAGGAGCGGCGCACCTGGCGGGCGTTCGCCGAGGCCACCGCCGCGCTCAACCAGCTCGACGAGCGCGGTGTGGCGACCGCCGCGGTGACCGGCGCGCTCACCCTGTTCGGCGCGGAACTGGTCGAGGTCGACGTGGCCCGGGGCGAGGGCCGCTGGCGCCGCTACCGGGCCGACCGCGGCGGGCAGGTCCGCGATCGGGAGGTGGAGCCGTCCGCCGGCGCCGACCCGGGGGAGCACGAACTGGTGCGGCGCCTCGCGGTGGGATCGGCCGAGGTCGGGCACCTGCGGGTGCGGTTCGCCCGGTCCGCCCCGCCGAGCGCGCGGGAACGCGACGGCGTGGCGGCCTTCGGCGACGCCCTGGCCGCCGCCCTGCACGACGCCGCCACGCACCGGGAGCTGCGTCTGGTCACCGCCCGCTCGTCGTACGACGCGGTGCACGACCAGCTCACCGGACTGCTCAACCGGGCGGCGCTGCTGGCCAAGGGGGACCAGGCGCTGCGGCAGCGCGCGCACGACCACCCGGTGGCCCTGCTGCTGCTCGACGTGAACCAGTTCAAAGAAGTCAACGACACGCTCGGGCACTCGGCGGGCGACCAGTTGCTGCGGCTCACCTCCAACCGTCTCGCCGCGCTGACCCGGCCGGGCGACCTGCTCGGGCGCCTCGGCGGCGACGAGTTCGCCCTGCTGCTGACCTCGGTCCCGCTGGTCGAGGACCGGACGGCCCCGCTGGCGTACGCGCTGCGCCAGGCCCGGGAGGTCGCCGAGCGCCTCGCCGCTCCGACCGAGGTGGCCGGGGTACGGATGTCCGTCGAGGTGGCGGTGGGCGTGGTGGTCGCCGACGCGGGCGCGGCCGACCTGACCGAGCTGCTGCGGCGTGCCGACATCGCCATGTACCAGGCGAAGGAGGGCGGCGGCAGCGTCGCCGCGTACGACAGTTCCCGCGACGCGGCGAGCACCGACCACCTGGCGTTGCTCGCGGAGATGCGGGAGGCGCTGGCCGCCGACGACCAGCTGGTGCTGGCGTTGCAGCCGGCGGTGGACCTGGCCACCGGCGCGCCGACCGGGGTGGAGGCGCTGATCCGGTGGCGGCATCCGCGCCGGGGCTGGCTCGGCCCGGCCGACTTCATCCGCCCGGTGGAGAACAGCGAGCAGCTCGGCAGCTTCACCCGGTACGTGCTGGACAAGGCGCTGGAGGTCGCCTCCGGCTGGGCGCGGGACGGGCTGGACGTCCCGATCTCGGTGAACCTGTCCGCGCGCAGCCTGCTCGACCCGCGGCTGCCCGCCGAGATCGAGGAGGCGCTGCGCCGCCACCAGGTGCCGCCGCACCGGCTGGTTCTGGAGATCACCGAGACGGTGGTGATGAGCGAGCTGGAGGTCATCGACGAGGTGCTGGCCACGCTGCGTGCCATGGGCGTGCAGCTCGCCGTGGACGACTTCGGCACCGGGTTCTCGTCGCTGACGTTCCTCACCCGGATCGCCGTGGACGAGTTGAAGGTGGACCGCTCGTTCGTGCTCCGGATGGCCGACTCACCGGAGGCGGCGGCGATCGTACGGACCACCGTCGGGCTGGCCCACGAGCTGGGGCTGCGGGTGGTGGCCGAGGGCGTCGAGACCGCCGAGCAACGCACCGCGCTGGCCGAGCTGGGCTGCACCGCCGCCCAGGGCTACCACTTCTTCAAGCCGATGCCGGCCGACAAGATCGCCGCGGTGCTGGGGTCGCTGCGCGACGCCGCTGTCGGCAACGTCTTCCCGCTGCGCGCCGACGGCGCCTCCTGACCCGTGCCGCACCGGCGGCGTCGGAAGGCGATGGTGGATAGGGTCGGGTGGTGAACCGACTCGCCAAGGCCACCTCGCCCTATCTGCTCCAGCACGCCGACAACCCGGTCGACTGGTGGCCCTGGTGCGACGAGGCGTTCGCCGAGGCGAAGCGGCGCGACGTGCCGGTGCTGATCTCGGTCGGCTACGCGGCCTGCCACTGGTGCCACGTGATGGCCCACGAGTCGTTCGAGAACGAGGCAGTGGCCCGGCTGATGAACGACGACTTCGTCTGCGTCAAGGTCGACCGCGAGGAGCGCCCGGACGTCGACGCGGTCTACATGACCGCCACCCAGGCGATGACCGGGCAGGGCGGCTGGCCGATGACCGTCTTCGCCACGCCGGACGGCACCCCGTTCTTCTGCGGCACGTACTTCCCCCGCGCCAACTTCGTCCGCCTGCTCGGTTCGGTCGCCACCGCCTGGCGCGACCAGCGCGAGGCGGTGCTGCGGCAGGGTGCCGCCGTGGTCGAGGCGATCGGCGGCGCGCAGGCAGTCGGCGGCGTCACCGCCCCGCTCACCGCCGAACTGCTCGACGCCGCCGCCGGTCAGCTCGCCCGGGAGTACGACGAGACGAACGGCGGTTTCGGCGGCGCGCCGAAGTTCCCGCCGCACATGAACCTGCTGTTCCTGCTCCGGCACCACCAGCGCACCGGCTCGGCGCGCAGCCTGGAGATCGTCCGGCACACCTGCGAGGCGATGGCTCGCGGCGGCCTCAACGACCAGCTCGCGGGCGGCTTCGCCCGCTATTCGGTGGACGGCCACTGGACCGTGCCGCACTTCGAGAAGATGCTCTACGACAACGCGCTGCTGCTGCGGGTCTACACCCAGCTCTGGCGGCTCACCGGCGACCGGCTGGCCCGCCGGGTGGCCCGCGACACGGCCCGGTTCCTCGCCGACGAGCTGCACCGGGCCGGTGAGGGCTTCGCCTCGGCGCTCGACGCGGACACCGAGGGCGTCGAGGGGCTCACCTACGTCTGGACGCCCGACCAGCTCGCCGAGGTGCTGGGGGAGGACGACGGCCGGTTCGCCGCGGACCTGTTCGGCGTCACCGCCGACGGCACGTTCGAGCACGGCACCAGCGTGCTGCGGCTGGCGCGGGACGTCGACGACGCCGACCCCGAGGTGCGGGCCCGCTGGCAGGACGTGGTGGGCCGGCTGCTGGCCGCCCGCGACACCCGCCCCCAGCCGGCCCGCGACGACAAGGTGGTGGCCGCCTGGAACGGGCTCGCGATCACCGCCATCGCGGAGTTCCAGCAGGTCGCCACGCTTCTCGTGTCGCCCGACGACGAGGACGCGAACCTGATGGACGGCGTCCTCATCGTCTCCGACGGCGCGATGCGGGACGCGGCCGAGCACCTGGCCGCCGCGCACCTGGTGGACGGCCGGCTGCGCCGGGTCTCCCGGGACAAGATCGTGGGTGAGCCGGCCGGCGTGCTGGAGGACTACGGCTGCGTGGCCGAGGCGTTCTGCGCGATGCACCAGCTCACCGGCGAGGGGCGGTGGCTGAGCCTGGCCGGCGAGCTGCTCGACGTGGCGCTGGCCCGGTTCGCCGGCCCGGACGGCGCCTTCTACGACACGGCCGACGACGCCGAGCGCCTGGTCACCCGGCCCGCCGATCCGACCGACAACGCGACCCCGTCGGGCCGGTCGGCGATCGTCGCGGCGCTCGTGGCGTACGCGGCGCTGACCGGGGAGACCCGCTACCGGGAGGCGGCCGAGAAGACGCTGTCGACTGTCGCGCCGATCGTCGACCGGCACGCCCGGTTCACCGGGTACGCGGCCACCGTCGGGGAGGCGCTGCTGTCCGGGCCGTACGAGATCGCTGTGGCGACCGGCGACCCGGAGGGCGACCCGCTGGTGGCCGCGGCGCGGCGCCACGCCCCGCCCGGCGCGGTGGTGGTGGCCGGCGCCCCGGATCAGCCCGGCGTGCCGCTGCTGGCCGGGCGGCCGTTCGTCGACGGGAGGCCCGCCGCGTACGTCTGCCGGGGCTTCGTCTGCCAGCGGCCGGTGACCGGCGTCGACGAGCTGATCGCGCAGCTCGGCTGAGCGGGGCGGCCCGGGCCGCCCTCACGGTCCGGCCCGGTACCGGCCCTTATAGGCTGGCGGCGCTATGGACTCCCGTACCGGTCTCCCCGTCGTGGGCATGGTGGGTGGCGGCCAGCTCGCCCGGATGACCCACCAGGCCGCCATCGCTCTCGGCCAGTCGCTGCGCGTGCTGGCGCAAGCCCCGGACGACGGCGCCGCGCTGGTCGCCGCCGACGTCCAGTACGGCGACCACACCGACCTGGCCGCGCTGCGTACGTTCGCCAAGGGCTGCGACGTGGTCACTTTCGACCACGAGCACGTCCCCAACGAGCACATCCGCGCCCTGACCGACGAGGGCGTGAAGCTGTTCCCGCCGGCCGAGGCGCTGGTGCACGCGCAGGACAAGCGGGTGATGCGGGAACGGCTCGGCGAGCTGGGCGCGCCGAACCCGGCCTGGCGTCCAGTGGAGTCCCCGGCCGACCTGATCGCCTTCGGCGAGGAGACGGGCTGGCCGGTGGTGCTCAAGGCCGCCCGGGGCGGCTACGACGGCCGCGGCGTCTGGATGGTCGACGACGCCGGCCAGGCCGGCGAGCTGGCCGCCACGTTGCTCGCGGGTGGCACCCCGCTGCTGGTGGAGGAGCGGGTGGCGCTGCGCCGGGAGCTGGCCGTGCAGGTTGCCCGCTCGCCGTTCGGGCAGGTCGCCGCGTACCCGGTGGTGGAGACGGTGCAGCGCGACGGCATCTGCGTCGAGGTGCTCGCGCCCGCGCCCGACCTGCCCGAGGAGCAGGCCGTGGCCGCGCAGCAGCTCGCCATCGACCTGGCCACCGCGCTCGGCGTGGTCGGCCTGCTCGCGGTGGAGCTGTTCGACACGCCGTCCGGGCTGGTCGTCAACGAGTTGGCGATGCGGCCGCACAACTCCGGGCACTGGACCATCGAGGGGGCCCGGACCTCGCAGTTCGAGCAGCACCTGCGGGCGGTGCTCGACTACCCGATGGGGGACACCTCGCTGACCGCGCCGGTCGTGGTGATGGCGAACGTGCTGGGCGGCGAGCCGGGCGGCATCTCCATCGACGAGCGGCTGCACCACCTGTTCGCCGCCGAGCCCAGGGCCAAGGTCCACCTGTACGGCAAGCAGGTCCGCCCGGGCCGCAAGATCGGGCACGTCACCGTGCTCGGCAACGACCTGGCTGACGTACGGGCCCGGGCTGCGCGTGCCGCCCGCTGGCTCCAGGAGGGGCACTGATGAGCACGGTCGGGCTGATCATGGGCAGCGACTCGGACTGGCCGGTCATGAAGGCCGCCGCCGAGGCGCTCGACGAGTTCGGCGTGCCGTACGAGGTGGGCGTGGTCTCGGCGCACCGCACCCCGGTCAAGATGATCGAGTACGGCCGGACCGCCGCCGATCGCGGTGTCCAGGTGATCATCGCGGGCGCGGGCGGTGCGGCGCACCTGCCCGGCATGGTTGCCTCGGTCACCCCGCTGCCGGTCATCGGCGTACCGGTGCCGCTGAAGTACCTGGACGGCATGGACTCGCTGCTGTCCATCGTGCAGATGCCGGCCGGCGTGCCGGTCGCCACCGTGTCGATCGGCAACGCCCGCAACGCCGGCCTGCTGGCGGTACGCATCCTGGGCGCCTCCGACCCGGTGCTGCGCGACAGGATGGCCGCCTACCAGGCGAGCCTGGAGGATCTGGTCGCCGAGAAGGAAGCCGCGCTGCGCGCCTCCCTGATCTGACCACCCGTCACCCTGCGTGCTCAACGCCGCCTGGTTGCTCTGCGTGACCAACCTGGCGGGCGAGGATTGGTGCTCTCCGCCGCCTTTGCTCTGCAGCCATCGGCGCAGCACGGCAACGACCTGCGACGCGGCATTTCGACGCCGACAGCTCGGCGGCGGCGATCGTCACGTGGGGTAACTGCTGCGTCGGTGGGTGCAGAGCAAAGGCGGCAGAGGGGAATGCTCGCGCCGCGCCCGGCCGGCACGGAGCGTGACCGAACTGAGGGCGGTCGCGCACGGGGCCGCGGACCCGGACGCGAGCCGGCTAGGCCGACCAGTCACAGCCAGGCGGGGTCACAGCCCGGGCCAGGCGCAGCCCGGGCCGGTCACAGCCCGGGCCGGACGGCTCACCGCATGCCGCGCAGCGCGGTCTGGAGGCGTTCCTGGGCGCGACGGCGACGTTCGTTGCTCGCACCGAGCACCAGCAGCACGATGCCGACCGGGATCAGCACCAGCCACGGGCCGAGGCTGAACAACGCGTGCACGGCCGCGATCGCGGTCACCGTCGCGCCGACGATCACCGGGGCCTGCTGCCGGCTGGTCGAGCCGAAGATCAGCACCGCGACGGCGCCGAGCAGCAGCAGCACCTGACGCAGCATGCTCGATTCGGTCGCGATGACGATCGCCAGCGTGGGCAGGAACGCGGTGACCAGCGCCGGCCCGTACGCCACCCAGCTCGACAGGTCGGGCCGGTGCCGCAGTTGCAGGACGCCGACCAGCAGGGCGAGTGCGGCGAACGGCAGCGTGTACGCCTCCGGCAGCGCCACGTCGGCCACCCGCATCAGGATCCACCAGGCGCTGATCTCGCAGGCCACCACCGCCCAGAACAGAAGGTTGCGCTCCATCGGCCGGCGTCCCGGACGGCTGGCCGCCACCCCGAGGACCGCGCCCCATGCGGCCAGCAGCGCGGCGATGTGCCGGGGCGAGTCGTACGCCAGCGCCAGCGCGATGAGCGCCGCCCCGTAGCCGCTCCACTCGACTGTGGCCGCCTCCCGGTACGCCTCGGGGCGGCGCAGCCGGGGCAGCGTGGCGGCGAACACCTGCAACGCCGCGCCGACCGCGAGCACCCCGAACGCGGACCAGACGGCCGCCAGCCCGGACTTCAGGCCGATCGTGAGCACGAACAGCTGAGCCATCACCGAGCCGAACAACCAGCCCAGGATGCGCGCCCGCTGGGTGGTGCCGAACAGCGCGGCGACGGCACCCACGCCGACCGCCCCGCCGAGCGTGAACACGGTCAGGTCGCTCGTGGCGAGGCTGCCGGCGAGCCCGGCGCCACCGGCGGCCAGCCCGAGCGCGAAGACCAGCACCCGGGCCACCCGGATCGACCGGCCCGGCTCGGCGATCGCCGGCGGCGGGGTGAGCGCCAGCCCGAGCATCGAGATGGTGAACACCGCGAGCGCGGCCAGCGCGGTCACCGGCCAGCCCTTGCCGAGCGCCACCGGCGTGATCAGCAGCGTGATCGCCGCGCCGGGCAGGATCACCGGCACCGCCCGGGACCGGCGCCCGCCGCTGAACCCGGTGGCGGCGAGTGCCGCGGTCACTGTCAGCAGCAACGCGGTGAGCACGTGCGTGGGGTTGACCGCCTCCGGCGGCGGGGTCAGCAACTCCGGTGGCGGGCCCTGCCACACCCGGCTCAGCACCGCGAAGGGCGAGAACAGCGCCACCACGAGCGACGGCGCCAGGGTGGCCAGCGCCAGCGCGGTGGGCAGCGCCGCGGCGGCGAGCGCACCGGCGGCCGGGCTGACCCGCCAGCGCAGCTCGGGATCGTCCGGGGCACGCCGCAGCGCGCCGTTGAGCAGCACGGTCCAGCGGCGTACCGGCCGGCCCGAACCGGCGGGCGGGACGGTGGCGGCCCGCACCAGCTCGGCGAGCACACCGAGCAGCGCGGCGGCGGCGGCGAACACGCCCGCCGGCAGGCCGACAGCGAGCGCCGCGGCGGCGGTGACGGTGGCCGCGCCGACCACCGCGACGCTGGCGTACGGAAGGTACTGCGGCACCTGCCGGCGTACCGCCGCGATCGCGGCCAGACCGATGCTGGCGGCGGCGAGCGCGGCGGTGAGCACCACCTGGGGCGGGCGGCCGTACTCGACTGCCAGCGCGGCCACCGCGCCGGGCAGCGCGAGCACTGCGGCCCCGGCACCCGCGCCGCCCACCTGCACCAGGTGCGGCGGCATGCCCTCGGTGCGGATGTCGTCGACGAGCGACGGCGCGAGCGTGCGGGCCACCGCGGCCACCGTCGCGCCGATCAGCGCGATGCTGCCGAGCGCCAGCGCCGTGGTCCACGGCCGTACCAGCCCGGCCCCGGCCGCGTGCAGCGCCACCACCCCGGCCACGGTGGCCCGGGACAGCGCGGCCCGGGGATCGACAGCGGCCGCGGCGGCCATGCCGTAGACGGTGGCGACCATGCAGCCGACCAGCACCGGGGACCACCAGGGCAGGTCGAACGCGGCGGGTGCGCCCACCGTGGCGAGCACGGCGGCCAGGCCGGAGACGTCGTACTTCCACGGTGGCGGCAGCAGGATGGCCGCTGTCACCGCCAGCAGCGCCAGCGCCACCGGGGCCTGCCAGGTCGAGCCGCCGGTCGGCGCGGCCGGCCAGCCGGTCAGGTCGCCGGCCCAGATCGGGCCGGGCGTGGCGAGCACGCCGAGCCCGCCGCGCAAGGCGCTCCAGGCGGCGATCAACCCGATCAGCGTGCCACCGGCGGCGATGCCGAGGATCGGGCCGCGCCGCCACTCGTCGGGCAACGCCCGGGCGGCCACCGCGACCAGCAGCACCAGCGCGGAGGCCACCACGAGCTGGCCGCCGGGAGCGAGCACCGCGGCGATCCGGGCCAGCGTGGCGACGAGCGCCACCGTGGTGGCGGCCAGCGCCAGGTCGGACCCGTCGAGGGACATGTCGGCCCGGCGCCCGGCGTCGATGCGCGGAGCGAGCGCCAGCAGCGCGGCGGCGACCAGGAGTAGGCTGCCCACCCAGGCGTCGGCCGAGGTCGCGCCCGGCGCGCCGAACGCGGCGGCGGCGACTGCCACCGCGCCGAGCACCGTGCCGAGCGCGTGCGGCATGCTCAGATGCCGCTGCGCCACCTGCACCAGGGCGGCGTAGCCGAGCGTCACGCAGACGGCGAGGAAACTCGCCGCGAGGATCGGCACGGTGATCTCACGCAGGTTCGCCGGTGTGGCGACCGGCGGCGTCGGCACCGTGGCCGCCACGAACGCGGCGACGGCGCCGGGCAGGGCGAACGCCGCGCCACCGGCGGCCCAGGCGCAGACCGTCTCCGTCGCGGCGGCGGCGAGCCGGACCCGTGGGGCGAGGGACACCAGCGCCCCGGCCAGGAACAGCACCGTCAGCGCGGCGGCGGTGAGCGCCGGGCGGGCGAGCGCCGCGCCCGCGCCGATCAGGCCCAGCCCGCCCGCTGTCACCGCGTGCGCCACCGCGGCCCGTTCGGTGCGTGCGGTCAGCCCGAGCACGCCGACCGCGACAGCGGTCAGCAGCATCGGCCAGCAGGCCGCCGCCCAGCCCAGACCGAGCGACGCGGGTACGGCGAGCGCGGTGAGCGCCGCACCGACCACGGCGAACTCGCGCCGGATCTCGGCCGGCAACGCGATCACGGCGGCGACGGTCAGCAGCAACGCGCTGGCCGCGAGCTGCCAGCCGGTCGGGCCGACCGCCCCGGCCAGCTCGGCGTGCCATTCGCTCAGGTCCGCCGACCACGCGGGCAACGCGGCCCGGACCGGGGCCAGCCCGGCGCGCAGCGCGCCACCGGCCACCACCAGGCCGCTGACCGTGAGCGCCACCGCGGAGGCGATCTGCGGACCACGCCGGGCCGTCTCCGGTACGGCCCGGACGGCGAGCCCGGTCAGCGCGATGACGGCGGAGATGAGCAGCAGGGACCGGCCGGGCAGGGCCACCGAGGCGACCCGCCCGAGCGCGCCGATGACCGCCAGCGTGAGGATGCCGGCGCCCACGTCCGGCAGCGGCGGCCGGCGTAGCACCAGCGTCCCGGCCAGCGCGACCAGGGCGGCGAGCAGCAGCACCGTGCCCGCGGCTGCGGCCGGCGGCACCGTGGCGGCGCGCAGCAGGCCGGTGACCGCGTACGCCAGCGCGAACGCGACCGCCACGCCGTGCAGCAGCCAGGTCAGCTCGGGCAGCCAGGGCACCGGCCGGGCGGTGCCGGTGGCGGCCGGACCCGGCGGCGTCTCACCGCCCAGCACCTCGGCGGACTCCTCCGGCGCCGACTCGGGCCGGTCGTCGTCGGCGCGTTGCCGGGGCGGGACGGGCGGGGCCGGCTCGGTGGCGGGCAGGTCACGCCGGCCGGGGCGC
>NZ_RCVK01000180.1:0-697 GCF_003667485.1 Micromonospora sp. BL1 | reverse complement strand
TGGCTTTTTCGTAGAGCAGGCCGTGGGTGAAAAGATCCGCGCCTTGGTTAAAACATCGCCTGAAACTTTGGTCAGCCTGAAGTCTGAGCTTACAAGTTACAAAGAAACCTTCGGGACGTCGATGGCCACTCCGCACGTGGCCGGTGTAGCCGCTTTAGTGAAGGCTGCGAACAAAAAACTAAAGCCCTCAGAGGTGAAGGCTTTATTGATGAAAACCGCCACACCGATGCCGCCCAACGAAGACAATCGTTATGGCTCGGGCCTGGTCAATGCCGCGGCCGCGGTGGAGGCGGCTCTGGAAATCAAATAACTCTTTTCACAGCCATTTTAACCAGCGACTTGTCTGTCATGCGCTTTTTCACTGCGCGCAGCAGACTGTCCAGATTCACCTGAACATTGTCATTAGTGTCGACACAGACACCGCCCACCCATGTCTGATCATTCACAACATGAATGTCCTGATGGCTGGCCGCAGTCACATCGACTTTGTCACCGTCAACTTTGATTTCAGCCTGAACTGATTCGCTGGCACCCTCGCCGAATTCCGATTCATCCCAGTCTACTTTGATCACGTGGCTGTTGCTGACCTTGATCAGGCACAGGCCTGTTTTGCGGTTGATGATGCTGATATCCCCACTGCCAGAGGACTTTTTATCGCTGAACAGGCTGTCCAAAGCACCGGCATACACGTCGGACG
>NZ_RCVK01000211.1:0-687 GCF_003667485.1 Micromonospora sp. BL1 | reverse complement strand
AGATGTGTATAAGCGACAGGTGCAGCGGATACCAGCGCGGCGTACCCGGTGGGCGCTGACCGCAGATGCCCTTGAACGTCTGCACGTCCAGCAGGCGTACGTGGGTCGGGTCGGCCACCGCGTTGACGTGCCGCCACCAGGGACTCATCACGTGCAGCACCCCGCCCGGCCGCAGCACCCGGTGGCACTCGTCGAACAGCGGCAGGAAGTCGATCAGGTGCTCGACGATGTGCACCGCGAAGAACACGTCCACCGAGTCGTCGCGCAGCGGCAGCGAGCCGGCCAGGTTGGCGACCGCGTTCACCCCCGGCGCCGGATAGATGTCCAGTCCCAGGTTGCCCGGCCACTGTTTGGTCGCACCGCAGCCCAGGTCCACCACCACCGGCGCCCGCCCGGCCACTGTGACCCGGCACCAGACCCCGAGTACGCCGGACAGCCGGCCGATCAGCTCCCGTACCAGCCGTAGCTGTTCCGGGTCGGCGACCTCGCCGGTCAGATGCGCGACCCCCCGGTCGAAGCGCACCTCGACGGCCGTGCCGCGCAGCCGCTCGTCGTGCCGGACCATGTCGGCCCACGCCTCGGCGAGGAAGCCGTCGGTCTGCCGGAGTCGCTCACCCGAGAGAGCGGTCTGCCCCATCGCCACCATGCGCCACCTCCGGCGGCCCGTTACCCCCTTTTCACCCCCAT
>NZ_RCVK01000197.1:0-720 GCF_003667485.1 Micromonospora sp. BL1 | reverse complement strand
CGGCTCACGCTTTTGGCAGTGTCGATCTGTTCATTGATGCTCAAGCCTACAATAAACCCAATCGTTATAAAATCGGCGACAGCATTGATTATCTGGATGATGAAATCCAGCATAACTTTAAAGCTTCGGTGATGCTGACCCATGCGGTGTTAAACTTCCTTAAAAACCGCAAGCGCGGCCGTATTCTTTATCTTTTGAATGAAGTTTACCCGGATCCGATTCTGGCGGGTTCCCGCGGGGCGCTGGTGCCGTTTGCACAAAGTCTGTCCAAACAGGTGGCTGAACACAACATTACCGTGAATGTACTGAAGCTGGGTTTGACTGAAGAATTCATTCTGGCGATGCACCCGGAAGCCAAATCCATCAAAGAAGCGGTTGAAAATCTGAAGGTGAAAGAACCACACTTGCGCATCACGGAACCCGAGAAAATCACCAACACCGTGACCTATCTGGTTAGTCAGTTTGGTGCGGCGGTGAATGGTCAGGTTATTTCTTTAAGTTAGGTTATTAAAATGCAGGCAACCGGTAAAATCACAATCACCCCTCATTCTCCGATGTTTCAGTGGTGGGATTTCATCCCGCACTACACCCTGAAGGACTATTGGAACAAGGCTCCTCTGGAGCTGGATCTTTCCGAAGTGAAGGCCATTTACAAGCGCGGTCCGGCATATCTGTTCGCCTGCGAAAGAAACGGCGTGGACTATGTGGTTTACATGGGGT
>NZ_RCVK01000328.1:0-807 GCF_003667485.1 Micromonospora sp. BL1 | reverse complement strand
ACGTCGACGGGTTCGTCGTTCGCGGGCACGTCGGTGAAGTGGCACGACTGGTTCGCCCTGTCCGGGGAGACACCACTGACCGGGGACGTCAACGGCGACGGACGAGACGACGCGATCGTGTTCACCCACGGCACCACCGCCGACGTCCACGTCGCCCTGTCCACCGGCAGCTCGTTCGCGGCGTCGGCGAAATGGCACGACTGGTTCGCCCCCGGCACCGAGGTCCCCGCCGTCGGCGACGTCAACGGCGACGGCCGCGACGACATCGTCACCTTCACCCACGACACCAACGCCGACGTCTACGTCGCCCTGTCCACCGGCACATCCTTCACCGGCACCGCGATCAAATGGCACGACTACTTCTCCATCGCCGGGGAGTTCCCCGCCCTGGGCGACGTCAACGGCGACGGCCGCGACGACATCATCACCTTCACCCAGGGCCCCGCCACCGCAGCCGACGTCATCGTCGCCCTGTCCACCGGCACCAGCTTCGGGCCACCACAGAAATGGCACGACCTGTTCGCCGTCGGCACCGAACAACCCCGCATCGGCGACATCAACGGCGACGGCCGCGACGACATCGTCACCTTCACCTGCAACACCGACGCCGACGTCTACGCCGCCACCTCCACCGGCACCACCTTCACCGGCACCACGATCAAATGGCACGACTTCTTCTGCCTACCCGGCGAATTCCCCTACCTCGCCGACACCAACGGCGACGGCAAAGACGACCTCATCGTCTTCACCAAAAACACCACCAACGACATCTACGTCGCCCTGTCCACCGGCACCACCTTCGCCCCC
>NZ_RCVK01000045.1:0-821 GCF_003667485.1 Micromonospora sp. BL1 | reverse complement strand
GCGTTCGCACGGAGCGGCCTTACACCAGATCCTCTCAAGAAATAATCAAGGATCTTAAAGTCCGTCGCGGGGCTCATTAGGCCCCCAGCGTCAGCTGTCAATGAAATTGCCCCCACAGGGCCCCGTGGTTAGAATTTTTAAACATGGTGTTTCTTCTGGTTTTTCTTTCATTGATGCTGTCGTTCTCGGTTTGTACGGTCTTAAGCTGTTTTCTTTGGCCCTATCGCCGTCAGCTGTTGCATCGCCTGATCCTGAGTATTCAGGTGACCTATGCAGTGTGGGCTTTTTCCGTCATCACTGTTCTGGTGATTGATGATATGTCTGTTAAAATTTTCCTGACTCACATGCGGCAGCTGATTTTGCCACCGCTGTGTGCGACCTGGGCTCTGGTGGGGACGGCCATTTTCCTTCCCAAGCTTTGGGGAAAAGTGCGCCGTTGGTATGGGGTGCTTTATCTGTTCCCGGCGGTGGTGATTGTCGCCAATGCCCTTTCGATGATGGGCTTTCCTTTTGCGAAAGAATGGATCTTCTTTAACTTCCGCTTGGTGGATGGTTTTCAGGGGCTTCCTATCTTTGAACGAAGTCCGCTGCAAAAAGCCAATCTGATGTATTCGTTCTTTTGGATTTTTGCCTTGTACGGAGTTTATTTCTGGGTGATGGGCACCCAGAAAGGCCCGCGACGCTGGCACGCATTTGTGATGTTCCTGGCAAGTCTAGTTCCGGTGGGAGCCGAAATCCTTGGGCAGACAGTGTTCAAACTGCAGCCGCAGTTCATGCAGTGGACGGTGGCAGGGATCTGGCCTTCCATGCTGGCTTTGAAC
>NZ_RCVK01000046.1:0-840 GCF_003667485.1 Micromonospora sp. BL1 | reverse complement strand
GCCCGGGCGTCGCCCCAGGGCGGGGAGAGGCTCAAGAGGGGTTTGCTCTGCTCGAAGTAGCGTTGCCCTCCCGGCTCGACAACCCAGGTGGAGCGAGCATCGGAGGACGCGTTGAGTGGCACGTCAGCTCGTCTGGTCATCGGGATGGACCCGCACAAGCGCTCTGCCACGATCGAGGTCATGGCCCGCGACGAGACCGTCGTCGGCGGCGGCCGGTTCGACACCGACCGCGACGGCTACACGGCGATGAGGAAGTACGCCAGCCAGTGGCCGCACAGGGTCTGGGCGATCGAGGGCTGCCAGGGCATCGGCCGGCACATCGCCAACCGGCTGATCGCCGACGGCGAACAGGTCGTCGACGTCCCGCCGAAGCTGTCCGCCCGGGCGCGGGTGTTCGCCACCGGGCAGGGCCGCAAGACTGATGCCACCGACGCCCACTCCATCGCGCTGGTCGGCACCCGCATGGCCGGGCTGCGCCCGGTGGTCAACGATGAGCAGCTGGCCCTGCTGCGGATTCTGGTCGACCGGCGCCGCTCCCTCGGCGAGGACCACACCCGGATGGTGTCCCAGCTGCATCAACTGCTGCTGGAACTGATCCCGGGTGGGGCGAAGAAGAGTCTGTCCGCCGCCCAGGCCAAGGCACTGTTGGCCACGGTCCGGCCCCGTGACGCGGTCGGCAAGGCCCGCCGGCGGGTCGCCGCGGAGCTGATCAGTGACCTCGAACGGGTCTACCGGCGCTCCAAGGAGGCAGACAAGGAACTGACCGAACTGGTCACCTCCACCAGCACCACGTTGATGGACCTGCACGGCATCGGACCCTCCGGCGCCGCCCGGCTGCTG
>NZ_RCVK01000047.1:0-842 GCF_003667485.1 Micromonospora sp. BL1 | reverse complement strand
TGACCGACCCCGCCCCCGTCGACGGGGGCGGGGTCGGTCACGAAGGGCTCCGGAGGCTCGTGCGGCGGGGGTGACGCGGGTCAGCGCCGGCGCGACTGCAGCCGGTTCGCGATCTGCCGCAGCCGGGCCTGGTTCTCCGGCTTCGACATCTCACGCCGACCGCGGTCGACCAACTGCTGGCCCCGCGGCGACCGCAGGAAGGCGGTGATCCGTTGCATCAGCGACATGAGGGTCCTCCCGTCCCGCGGTCCCCTTCATGTGTACCTGGGACCGGCAAGTCCCTGATACCCGAATCGGCCCTTCGGCAACCACCCGTCCGGGTCAGCCCAGGATCTCGGCCACCACCTCGCCGGCCCGCCACTCGTGCTGGGCGTACGCGTCCGGGAACGCCGAGATCTGCACCGCCTGGGCCGCGACCGAGAGCGGCAGGTTCTGCCAGCCGGGGATCTCCGCCAGCGCGGACAGGAACGCCTTCGTCGCGTACTCCGGGTCCATGAGCTGCTCGACGGTGCCCCAGCCGCTGCTCGGGCGCTGCTGGAACAACCCGACCGAGTCGTGGTCCCAGCCGATGGCCTGGTGCGGGTAGCTCTGCGACTCGGGCAGCACGCCGCTGGCGTAGTTGAGCAGGGTGCTCTCCTGCATGGCGGTCGCCACCGCGATGACCAGGGCGCGGCGCGGCATGCCCATCTCCTTGCCGGCCTGCACGATCTTCTTCGCGTTGTTCATCTGGGTGCGGTCCAGGCCGGCGACCGGGACGATCTGCCGGACGGTCTTCTTCGGCTTGGGCTTGGCGGTCGCCTTCGGGCTCGCCGTCGCGGACGGGCTGGCGCTGGGGGTGGGGG
>NZ_RCVK01000048.1:0-847 GCF_003667485.1 Micromonospora sp. BL1 | reverse complement strand
GGGCGGTACTAACCTCGCAACGGGCCGAGAGGAGACAGCCGCGATGCCGCAGCCGCAGCCGGGGGCGGACCGGCCGGCCGACGGGGCCGAGATGCCGTCCGTCACCGAGCCGGCGACCGCCGCCGACACCGAGGACGCCACGGGCGCCTCGGCTCCGGCGTCCCCGTCCGGCACGCCGGAGGCCACCGACGACCGGGCCTCCGACGGGGTGTCGGCCGACCAGCCGTCCGACGCCACCGACGGCAGACCGCACGACGGTACGCCCCACCGCCGGCCGTCCGCCGCCGCGCCCGACGAGCAGCCGCACCGCACCGGTCCGGGTGAACGGTCATCCGACGACGAGGTGCAGGACCTGCCGCCCGACGCCCCGGCCGCGCAGAGCCCAGCGGCCTCGACCTCCGACGCGCAGCCGACGCCCGCACCGGCCGACCCGGCAGGACAGGCCGCACCGGCCGACCAGGGCGAACCGACGGAGCCAGGCGAGTCGGCGCGGCAGGACGAACCAGTCGAACGGTCGGGGCACCCGGCAGACCCGGCCGCCACCGCCTCGCTCGACGGTGCGAAAACGCATCCGTCGGCGGGAGCAGCGACCGGCGACGCCGAATCGCCCAGCCGGGCCGCACCGACGACCGACGCCGCGGACGCCGCCGGCAACACCGGAGCGACGGCCGCCGACACCGAGGCGCCGACCGCCGACACCGAGGCGCCGACCGCCGACGCCGGGACGCCGGCCGGCACCGACGCCACCCCGCCCGTACCGGTCACCCGGGCCCGGGGTTCGGCGGCGGTTCCCGGCCGCACCACGCCCGTCCCCACTCCGCGGACCGGGCGACGGCCGGATCCGACC
>NZ_RCVK01000049.1:0-850 GCF_003667485.1 Micromonospora sp. BL1 | reverse complement strand
GGGTCGGAGAGGTCCAGGTGGGGCGTGATCGGCGTACCCGGGTCTCGGTCGGCCGCGGCTCGGGCCACGCCCGGGAGGTCGCCCGCCGCGGCGACCTCGGCGAGCGTGACCATCGTGGGCGGCAGCATGGTCAGCTCGCCGGCCTCCGCCCGGGCCAGGGCGTCCGCCGGGCGCAGCCACAGCGTGTGGTCGGCCTCGCCGGAGACGTCCCGGGTCCGCTGTCCCTCGGGCAGCAGGGCGACGAAGAAGTACGTGTCGAAGCGGCGCGGCTCGAACTCCGGGGTGATCCACCGGCTCCACGGAAGCAGCAGGTCGGACCGGAGCGTAAGGCCCTTCCCGGCCAGCAGGTCCGCGAAGCCGACCCGCCGTCCCTCCAGGTCCTGCCGGGCCGCCTCCCAGTCGTCGCCGCTCACGTCGCCGACCACCGTGTCGGGGTCCGGCCCGGCGAGCAGCACGCCCGCCTCCTCGAAGACCTCGCGGGCGGCGGCGCACACCACCGCCTGCGCGGCGGCCGGGTCGAGCTGGAGCCGTTCCCCCCACGCCGCCGGGTCCGGGCCGGCCCAGCCGAGGTGCGCCTCCGAGTCGGAGCGGTCCACCCCGCCGCCGGGGAAGGCGTACATGCCGCCGAACGTCATGGCCGCCACCCGACGGATCATGTAGACCTCGAACCCGTCGCCGGCCGGGCGGAGCAGCAGCACTGTGGCGGCGACGCGGGGCACGGCCGGTACGGCGCCCTCGGCCCGGAATCGGCGGGCGTGCTCCACCAGGGCGGGGGGTGCGGCGAAGCCGTCGATCGTCATGCGCCGAGCCTAGTTCCCGCCCGGGCGGCCTGGCCGGGCGGGAACTAGGC
>NZ_RCVK01000251.1:0-864 GCF_003667485.1 Micromonospora sp. BL1 | reverse complement strand
GTTAGCGGCGGCGCTGGCGCGGGCGGGGACGCGTCGGGGTCAGCGTCAGCGACCAGTGGGCCGGGCGGCGTAGCCCTGGCGGCAGCACCGTTCGGTGGTCGCCGCGCGCGGCGTCGAGCTGCGACTGGTGCGTGAACAGGCACTCGCCCAGGTCCGCGCCGCGCAGGTCGGCTCCGCGTAGGTCCGCGCCGGTCAGGTCGGCGGCGCCGAGGCGTACGCCCCGCAGGTCGGCGCCGATCAGGCAGGCGCCGCGCAGGTTCGCCCCGGCCAGCGGGGTACGGCGCAGGTCCACCCCGATCAGCATCGCGCCCCGGCGGTCCGGCCCGGGCTTCCCGGCGCGGGCCTGTTCGGCGGCGCGGGACAGCAGGCGGTTGGCGCGGTCCCGGTGCGCGTCGACGTCGAGGGCGAGCAGTTCCTCGGGGGTGCCGTCGGTGAGCCGGCCGGTCTCGTCGAGCGCGGCGGTCAGCTCGTCGCGCAGCGGTCCGGCGGGGGTGAGGCGTACCGCCTCGGTCAGGTACCAGAGCAGCTCGTGCAGTGGCCGCAGCACCGCGAAGCTGTCGAACATCCGTTGCGCGGTGGCCGGGTCGGCGCGCCAGTCGCGGCCGGCGAACGTGTTCTGGGTGAGGTGCTGACCGGCGCCGAAGCAGTCGAACACGGTGCATCCGGGGAAGCCGCGTTGCCGCAGCTCGGTGTGGATGCCGCAGCGGAAGTCGGCGCCCAGGTTCGGGCAGGGCCGCCCGGCGGGCTTGTCGACGGCGAAGTCGGCCGACGCGGTGAACGCGGGCGCGACGCAGCAGACCCCGGCGCAGCGCGAACAGTCCGCCCGCAACTCCCGCCCGCCACCCACCGCGCCCGACCCCGGTC
>NZ_RCVK01000214.1:0-46488 GCF_003667485.1 Micromonospora sp. BL1 | reverse complement strand
GCCAGGAGCCGCGGGGCGGGCGCCGCGACGACGGCTACGACGGCCGGGGCCAGTACGGCCCGGTGTCCGGCGGTGGCCGGGAGTACCGCGGCGACCGCTACTGAGACGACACGACGAAGGGGTGACCGGCCACCGGTCACCCCTTCGTCGTCGCTGTCGCTCAGATGCGGCGCAGCACCGCCACCACACGGCCCATGATGGTGGCGTCGTCGCCGGGGATCGGGTCGAAGGCCGGGTTCTGCGGCATCAGCCAGACGTGCCCGTCGCGCCGCCGGTAGGTCTTCACCGTCGCCTCGCCGTCGAGCATGGCGGCCACGATGTCACCGACCTCGGCGTTCGGCTGCTGCCGGACGACCACCCAGTCGCCGTCGCAGATCGCCGCGTCGAGCATCGAGTCGCCCTTGACCTGGAGCATGAAGACCTCGCCCTCGCCGACCAGCTCGCGGGGGAGGGGGAAGATGTCCTCCACCGCCTGCTCGGCCAGGATCGGCCCACCGGCGGCGATGCGACCCAGCATCGGCACGTACGCCGGGGCGGGCCGCTGCGCGCGGGCCGCCTCGTCGTCCGCCTCGCCCGGCGCGCGGACGTCGACGGCGCGCGGACGGTTCGGGTCGCGGCGCAGGAAGCCCTTCTTCTCCAGTTCCTTGAGCTGGTAGGCGACGCTGGACGGGGACACCAGCCCGACCGCCTCGCCGATCTCGCGCACGCTCGGCGGGTAGCCGTGGCGCTCGACCCAGTTGCGGATGAACTCCAGGATCCGCCGCTGCCGGGCGGTCAGGTCGACCGTCGCCGGGTCGGGGAAGCTGCTCACCACCGGGGTGACCGGACGCACCGCCGCGGGGGCGGTGCGGCTGCGGGCGGTGCGGGGGCGACGGGTCGCCGGAGGACCCGCCCCGTCGTTCGGCTGCGGGTTCTTCTGCCGGCTGGCCCGGTCCTCGGTCACGTCCGTCCCTCCCTGGTCGGCGCTGGGGTGCCTCGTCGGCTCGTGGTGCGTGTGGTCTGACCGTATAGGTGAGATCGGCCATTTTCAAACATCTGTACGACCTGCTGTCGGCGTGTCGCGCCGAATTCCTGGATTTCCGAACTGGTGTTCTGATAGAAGAGTACGCCGCTCGAACGGGTGTTCTATCCCGGCCGCCCGTGACTAGCGCGGGAGGCCGTCCGTTGGGCTCCTCGGTGGCGTCGTGCCGGGCGTGATCCTGATGACGCGCCGGACACGCCCGCCAACTTGACCTCGCTTGGGGTTCGGCATACGGTCGACCCCTAGATGTAGTAGTCACACGGGCGTAAGTTGCCTACAGGTTGGGTTCAACTACCGAACGCACTCCCGCACCGCGCACTCGGCGACGGTCATCGGACGATGGCCCCGCCGTGTCGACGCGTGCCCGGGAGCCGGTAGGTGTGCCCGCGATCGACGGAGGAGGTCGGGCGAATGCGGTGTCCGTACTGCCGGCACGCCGACTCCCGGGTGGTCGACTCGCGGGAGGCCGACGACGGCCAGCTCATCCGGCGGCGACGGTCGTGCCCGGAGTGCGGCAAGCGGTTCACCACCGTCGAGGAGGCGGTGCTCGCGGTGGTCAAGCGCAGCGGGGTGACCGAGCCGTTCAGCCGCACGAAGATCATCGGTGGGGTGCGCAAGGCGTGCCAGGGGCGGCCGGTCGACGACGACTCGATCGCGCTGCTGGCACAGAAGGTCGAGGAGACCGTACGGGCCAAGGGGGCGGCCGAGATCCCCAGCCACGAGGTGGGCCTGGCCATCCTCGGCCCGTTGCGTGACCTCGACGAGGTGGCCTACATGCGGTTCGCCAGCGTCTACCGGTCCTTCGACTCGCTCGCCGACTTCGAGCGCGAGATCGAGACGCTGCGGGCCGCCGCGCGCGCCCGGGAGGGCGCCGGTGCCGGTGCGGCGGACGCCGCCGGCGCGATCAGCTGACATTTTCGGGTTTCTGACAGGTACACGAGGCGCGGTGGGTGACCGTTGCCGACGAGGGGGGCGAGGGCGTGACGACCAGCAAGTCACGGAACAAGGCCGGGGCGGGGCTGAAGATCGAGCGCGTCTGGACGACCGAGGGGGTGCATCCCTACGACGAGGTCGCCTGGGAGCGCCGCGACGTCGTCATGACGAACTGGCGGGACGGCTCGATCAACTTCGAGCAGCGCGGGGTGGAGTTCCCCGAGTCCTGGTCGGTGAACGCGGCGAACATCGTGACCACCAAGTACTTCCGGGGCGCGGTGGGGACCCCGGAGCGGGAGTGGTCGCTGCGGCAGCTGATCGACCGGGTGGTCGAGACCTACCGCACCGCCGGTGAGGAGTACGGCTACTTCGCCACCCCGGCCGACGCCGAGGTGTTCGCGCACGAACTGACCTGGATGCTGCTGCACCAGGTGTTCAGCTTCAACTCGCCGGTGTGGTTCAACGTCGGCACGCCGTCGCCGCAGCAGGTCAGCGCCTGCTTCATCCTGTCGGTCGACGACTCGATGGACTCCATCCTCGACTGGTACAAGGAGGAGGGCCGGATCTTCCAGGGCGGCTCGGGCGCGGGGGTCAACCTGTCCCGGATCCGTTCCTCGAAGGAGCTGCTCTCCTCCGGCGGCACGGCCTCCGGCCCGGTCAGCTTCATGCGCGGCGCGGACGCCTCCGCCGGCACCATCAAGTCCGGTGGCGCCACCCGGCGTGCGGCCAAGATGGTCATCCTCGACGTGGACCACCCGGACATCGAGGAGTTCGTGGCGACCAAGGCGCGCGAGGAGGACAAGATCCGCGCGCTGCGCGACGCCGGGTTCGACATGGACCTGGGCGGCGCCGACATCGTCAGCGTGCAGTACCAGAACGCCAACAACTCGGTCCGCGTCTCGGACGAGTTCATGACCGCCGTGGAGAACGGCGGCGGCTTCGACCTGCGCGGCCGGCTCGACGGGCAGACCATCGAGACGATCGACGCGAAGAAGCTGTTCCGCACCATCTCCCAGGCCGCGTGGGAGTGCGCCGACCCGGGCCTGCAGTACGACGACACCATCAACGACTGGCACACCTGCCCGGAGACCGGGCGGATCACCGCGTCGAACCCGTGCTCGGAGTACCTGCACCTGGACAACTCCTCGTGCAACCTGGCGTCGCTGAACCTGATGAAGTTCCTCCGCGCCGACGGTGGCTTCGAGGTGGAGAAGTTCGTCAAGTCGGTCGAGTTCGTCATCACCGCGATGGACATCTCGATCTGCTTCGCCGACTTCCCGACCGAGAAGATCGGTGAGACCACCCGCGCCTACCGGCAGCTCGGCATCGGGTACGCCAACCTGGGCGCGCTGCTGATGGCCTCCGGCCTGCCGTACGACTCGGAGCAGGGCCGGGAGGTGTCCGCCGCGATCACCTCGCTGATGACCGGCACCGCCTACCGCCGTTCCGCCGAGCTGGCCGGCATCGTCGGCCCGTACGACGGCTACGCGCGCAACGCCGAGCCGCACAAGCGGGTCATGCGCAAGCACGCCGCAGCCAACGACGCGATCAAGGCGACCGGCACCGTGGCCACCGCCGTGCAGCGCGAGGCCACCAAGCAGTGGACGCTCGGCAACAAGCTCGGTGACAAGTTCGGTTGGCGCAACTCGCAGGCCAGCGTGCTCGCCCCGACCGGCACCATCGGCCTGATGATGGACTGCGACACCACCGGTGTCGAGCCGGACCTGGCACTGGTGAAGTTCAAGAAGCTGGTCGGCGGCGGCTCGATGCAGATCGTCAACCAGACCGTGCCGCGCGCCCTGCGCAGCCTCGGCTACCCCGAGGAGCAGGTCGAGGCGATCGTCGAGCACATCGCCGACCACGGCCACGTGGTGGACGCCCCGGGCCTGAAGCCGGAGCACTACCCGGTCTTCGACTGCGCCATGGGCGAGCGCTCGATCGCGCCGATGGGTCACGTGCGGATGATGGCGGCCGTCCAGCCGTTCATCTCCGGCGCCATCTCCAAGACGGTGAACATGCCGGAGCAGGCCACCGTCGAGGACGTCGAGAAGATCTACTTCGAGGGCTGGAAGCTCGGCCTCAAGGCGCTGGCGATCTACCGGGACAACTGCAAGGTCGGCCAGCCGCTGTCGGCCGCCAAGCCGAACAAGGCCACCGCCGAGACGCAGGCCCCGGCCGCCGAGGTCGAGAAGGTCGTGGAGAAGGTCGTCGAGTACCGCCCGGTGCGCAAGCGGCTGCCGAAGAAGCGCCCGTCGCAGACGGTCTCCTTCTCGGTCGGCGGCGCGGAGGGCTACCTCACCGCCTCGTCCTACCCGGACGACGGCCTCGGCGAGGTCTTCCTCAAGATGTCGAAGCAGGGCTCGACCCTGGCCGGTGTGATGGACGCCTTCTCGGTGGCCATCTCCATCGGTCTCCAGTACGGCGTCCCGCTGGAGACGTACGTCAGCAAGTTCACCAACATGCGCTTCGAGCCGGCCGGCATGACCGACGACCCGGACGTGCGGATGGCCGCCTCGGTGATGGACTACATCTTCCGTCGCCTGGCGCTGGACTTCCTGCCGTACGACCGCCGCGCCGAGCTGGGCATCTTCACCGCCAAGGAGCGGGCCGCCCAGCTCCGGGCCGAGGCGGAGGCGGAGGCGAGCGGTGCGGACCTCACCGCGATGGCCGCCTCCGCCCCGGTCGAGGCGCCCGAGCCGAAGACCGGCCCGATCGCGCAGCCGGCGCAGGAGATGGCCGACGCCGCGGCCGTCAAGCCCGCGCCGTCGGTGGGTTCCAGCACCGAGCTGCTGGAGGCCGTGATCGGCAAGGCCGCCGACGCGCCGCTCTGCTTCACCTGTGGCACGAAGATGCGGCCCGCCGGTAGCTGCTACGTCTGCGAGGGCTGCGGCTCCACCAGCGGCTGCAGCTGACGCACGACCGAAGACGCGAGCGCGGCAGGGAGTTCCCTGCCGCGCTCGCGCGTGCCCACTGTCACACCCCATCGTGTACGTGAGCTGGAATGCTCGGGGGATGAGCACGGCAGACATCTATCGGGTCTTCGCCGAGCGTGAGACGCGCGGCGTGTCCCCGGCGTACGAGCGGTTGTCGCGGGCGGTCGCCGGTGACCCGGAACTGCTCGCCCTGCTCGACACGCTGCCACCGGCCAAGCGTCAGCCGAACCTGCTGTTCGGGGTGGTGCGGCTGCGCGGCGGGCCGGTGGACGACCCGGCGGCGTTCCGCGCGTACGTGATCGCGCACTGGCCGGACGTCGCGGCGCAGATGCGGATGCGGGCGACGCAGACGAACGAGGCGGGGCGGTGCGCGGTGCTGCTGCCGGTGCTCGCCGCGTTGCCGCAGCCGCTGGCGTTGCTGGAGGTCGGCGCGTCCGCCGGGCTGTGCCTCTACCCCGACCGGTACGCCTACCGCTACGGCGACCGGCGGGTCGGCGACGGCGAGCCGGTGCTCGACTGTGACCTGACCGGCACCGAGCCGCCGGTGCGGCGTCCGGAGGTGGTGTGGCGGGCCGGGCTCGACGTGAACCCGCTCGACGTCACCGATCCGGCGGACGTGGCCTGGCTGGAGGCGTTGATCTGGCCGGAGCACCGGCACCGCCGGGAGCGGCTGCGCGCGGCGGCTGCGGTCGCGGCGGCCGACCCGCCGCTGCTGGTACGCGGTGACCTGGTCGACGACCTCCCGGCGCTGGCGGCGCAGGCTCCGGCCGGGGCGACGCTCGTGGTGTTCCACAGCTCGGTGCTGTACCAGGTGCCGCCGCCACGGCGGGAGGCGTTCACCGCGCTGGTCCGGACCCTGCCCGGCCACTGGATAGCCAACGAGGACCCGTCGGTGCTGCCCCACGCCGACCTGCCCGAGCCGCCCGCCCAAGGCTTCCACAACGTCCTGGCCCTGGACGGCCGCCCGGTGGCCTGGACGACCGGACACGGCCAGTCCCTCACCTGGCTAACCTGACCCGACGCGCCCGTCCGGGTGCCCTGCCCCCGGCGATCATGAAGTTGACGGCGCGACACGCCGACGCGACGGCCGTCAACTTCATGGTCAACGAAGACAGGGGCGGGCCGGGTGAGGGCGGACACCCGTGACTAGGGTCGGCGGGCGTGACCGAACCTGCCTGGCTGGTCGAGACGCGTGCCGCCTACGACGCTGTCGCCGAGGACTACGCGCGGCTGCTGCCCGACGTGGTGGAGCCGCCGCTGGACCGGGCCCTGCTGGCCGCGTTCGCCGAGACGGTCGGGCCGGGGCGGCCCGTGCTGGAGGTGGGCTGCGGCACCGGTCGCGTCACCGCCCACCTGCACCGGCTCGGCCTCGACATCAGCGGCGTCGATCTGTCGCCCGGCATGGTGCGGGTCGCCCGCCGCGCGTACCCGGACCTGCGCTTCGAGGCCGGCTCGCTGACCGAGCTGGCCGTGCCGGACGGATCACTGGCCGGGCTGGTGTCCTGGTACTCGGTCATCCACCTGCCACCGGAACTGCTGCCGGAGGTGTTCGCCGGTTTCCACCGGGTGCTCGCTCCGGGCGGTCACCTGCTGCTCGCCGTGAAGGCCGGCGACCGGCTCGACCGACGGGAACAGGCATACGGCCACTCCGTCGCCTTCGACGTCTACTGGCTGTCGCCGGATCGGCTGGCCGCGCAGCTCACGGCGGCCGGGTTCGCGGTGTCGGCGACGACGGTCCGCGCGCCGGTCGGCAGGGAGCGGCAGTCCCAGGCGTTCCTGCTCGCGCAGCGTCCGGCCGGCTGAACATTCACCACCGCCGACACCGATCCGTACCGCACGTGAGGACGGGACATCGAAGAGTGGCCGCTCTGGCTAGGGTTGACGATCTCGGCGGAGGGAGACGTCATGCGCACCCGGATGCTCCTCGCGTCGACGCCGCCCCTGCTCTGGGGCGCTGTCGCCGGCTGGTGGACCCCGCGTGGGCCCGGCACGGTGGGTGCGGCACTCGCCTCCGTCGCGGTGAGCCTCGTCGTCGGGCTGGCCGCCGGGTGGCTGGGCCGGTCCCGCTGGTTGATGCTCGTCGCGCCGGTGATCTTCGCGGTGGCTGTCGAGCTGGTCCGGCTGCGGCTGCGCGGGCCCACCGTCGACCGTCCGCACCTGTCCGGCTTCGGTGTCGTGGCGGTGCTCGCCGGCCGGGGCGTACACGGGCTGCTGACCTTGTTGCCGCTGCTGGTCGGCGCCGCCTACGGCGCCGGCCTGGCACGTCGCCTCGGCGCGGTGCCGCCGCGCCGGCCGGTGCCGCGCTGGGCGGGCCGGGTCGGCGTCGGCCTGCTGGCTGCGCTGCTCGCGCTCGTCACCGTCGGCGCGGCCGTGCCGGGCCGCACCGACCCGATCTCCGGCGGCATCGCCCGCTTCGACACCGTCGACTCCTCCGGGCGTGAGCTGGGCCTGCTGATCCGGGGTACGGACCGCGGCGCTCCGGTGCTGCTCGTGGTGCCCGGTCCGCCCGGCGGCTCGGAGATCGGCGCGGTCCGTCGCCACCTGCCCGAGTTGGAGCGCCGATTCGTGGTGGCCGTCTGGGACCGTGCCGGCGGGCCACGCTCCTGGTCGGGATTCCGCGCCCCGTCGGGCTGGCACCTGGACGACGAGGTGGACGACCTGGTCGCGGTGGCCCGGCACCTGCGGGAACGGCTGGGCCGGGATCGGATCCACCTGGTCGCGCACTCCGGCGGCACCATCGCCGGCCTGCTCGCCGTGCGACAGCACCCGGAACTGTTCGCCGCGTACGTGGGCGTCGGGCAGGTGGTGAGCCTGCGCGAGGCCGACCGCAGCCAGTACGCCGACACGGTGGCCTGGGCCCGCCGCACCGGCCGGACGGCGCTCGCGGACCGGATGACCGCGCAGGGGCCGCCGCCCTACCGCGACCTCTGGGCGTACGAGCCGTTGCTGACCAACGAGGCAGGGGCCTTCCCGGTCGACCGGGAAGGCGCGAGCGAGGACGAGACCGGGACCGTCGGCAACCTCGGCGTCTCCGAATACAGCCCACTGGAGAAGGTGCACCTGTTCGGTTTCCTGGACGGCTGGGACGTCCTCTACCCCCGGTTGCAGGAGATCGACTTCCGGCGTGACGTGCGGCAGCTCGCGGTGCCGGCGTACTTCGTGGACGGCGCGCAGGAGGTGCCGGGTCGGCTGCGCCTGTTCGACGAGTGGTACGCGCAGCTCCAGGCGCCGCGCAAGGACCATCTGGTGATCCCGCGCGCCGGGCACCGTTCGTTGTTCGAGCGGCCCGAGGCGTTCGTGCCGTACCTGGAACGCCTCGGGACCGAGAGCGGCCCGGGCGGAAACTAGGGCGGGCCGGGCGTCCGTAGACTTCAGCGGTGCGCGACGAGCTGGCGGGACGGCCCCTTACCGAACCGCACCCGTCGCGGCTGTCGCCGGACCACCCGGGGCGGGAGCGCATCCTCGCCGCGCACGCCGCCGCCCTGGCCGCCGGGGAGGCCGGCTACCTGGACCCGGAGACGGGGCTGTTCGTGCTCAGCGCGGGCTTCCTGGCGCGGCGTGGCACGTGCTGCGGGCGAGGCTGCCGGCACTGTCCGTACGTGGCCGATTAGGGGGCTTCCGTCCCCGCTGGGGCACGCCGTACGGTGTCCGACGGAACTCCGGCGGGTCGGACCCGCCGCCGACCGCGGAGGTCTCCCGTGCGTGCACGTATCTGGCTGGCCGTTCCGGCCGTCCTGCTCGCCGCCGGCTGCGCCGACGAGGGGCCGACCCGGTCCGGGCCGCCGGCCCCGCCTCCGCCGGTGCCGGTCGCGGCGGCGTCCTCGGGCGGGGCGTGCCGGCTGCTCGACTTCGCGGTGATCGCCGAGCACACCGGCGGCACGTTCGACGTGGCGGCGGCCACCGAGCGGGGCGACACCCACACGTGCGTGGTCCGGGCGGCCGGGGCGGTGCTGCCGGAGCTGACGCTGTCGGTGACCGAGACGTCGATCGACGCGGCCACGTTCGCCCTGGACGTGCAGCCGGGCGGCGCGGCGAAGATCACCAAGCTGGGCAAGGCCGCCTACCGGCGCACGCTGCCCAAGACCGCGAAGTCCGGGCCGGCCGCCGAGGTCGGCTGGCTGGCCACCGAGGGGCGGCTCGCCACCCTGCGCTGGACCGCCCCGGCCGGCACCGCGAAGGCGGAGGCGGACAAGACGGCCGGCAAGCTGGTCACGCTGGCCAAGGTGATCGACACGAGGCAGCTCTGACCGGAGGTCGCCGAGCAGCTCTGACCGGAGGTCACGCAGGCAGCTCCGACCGCAGGCCAGAGCTGCCGGACGCGATCAGCGGGCCGCGACGAACACCCGGGACGCCACCTCGCGGGGAAGGCGTACCCGGTCGCCGGAGCGGTCGATGGAGACGGCGTCGCGTTCCTGCGCCACAGTCACGGTCGCGCCCGGGTCGACGCCGGCGGCGTGCAACTGCCGGAGCACGTCCGAGTCGGTCTGCACGCTCTCGCAGATCCGCCGCACCACGACCGGGCCGGACAGGCCGGGGAAGGCCAGGTTGCGCTCGCCCTCGACGGCGTCGGCAAGCGTCTGGCCCGGGTCGCCCAGCTCCGCCAGGCCCGGGATCGGGTTGCCGTACGGCGAGCGGGTCGGGCGGTTGAGCAGGTCGAAGACCCGCTTCTCCACCGCGTCGCTCATCACGTGCTCCCACCGGCAGGCCTCTTCGTGGGCCTCCTCGTAGGGCATCCCGATCACGTTCACCAGCAGCAACTCGGCCAGCCGGTGCTTGCGCATCACCGACACGGCGGTGTTGCGGCCCTGCGGCGTGAGAGTCAGGTGCCGGTCGCCCTCGACGGTGAGCAGGCCGTCGCGCTCCATGCGGGCGACGGTCTGGCTGACGGTCGGACCACTCTGCTTCAGCCGCTCGGCGATGCGGGCACGAAGCGGCGGCACCCCCTCCTCCTCGAGTTCGAGGATGGTGCGCAGGTACATCTCGGTGGTGTCAACAAGGTCGTGCTTCACGTCTGCGGCCTCCTGGGCTCCGATGGTACCCGCTCCCACCGACCATCGACGCAGGCGAAGCCGGAGGTGGCGGGCCGAATGGTGTTGACTGGGCCGCATGCCCGCCACCGCAGACCTGCTGGTCGAGCCCGACCGGCTCGCCGCCGAACTCGATCACGCCGACCCGCCGACCCTGCTCGACGTCCGCTGGCGGCTGACCGGCCCGCCCGGACGCGACGACTACACCGCCGGCCACCTGCCCGGCGCCGTCTTCGTCGACCTGGACACCGAGCTGTGCGGGCCGCCCGGCGCCGCCGGCCGGCACCCGCTTCCGGACCCGGCGGCGTTGCAGGCCGCGCTGCGGGCCGCGGGCGTCCGCGCCGGTCGTCCCGTCGTGGTGTACGACGGAGGCGACGGCATGTCCGCCGCCCGCGCCTGGTGGACGCTGCGCTGGGCCGGGCACCGGCAGGTGCGGGTGCTGCACGGCGGCTTCCCGGCCTGGACGGCCGCCGGCCTGCCGGTCGACACGAGCGTGCCCGCCCCGGTGCCCGGCGACGTGACCGTGGCGCCCGGCGCGTTGCCGGTGCTCGACGCCGCCGCTGCCGCCCGGCTCGCCGCCGCCGGGCCCGGCGTGTTGATCGACGTACGGGCCGCGCCCCGCTACCGGGGCGAGCACGAGCCGGTCGACCCGGTCGCCGGGCACGTGCCGGGCGCGGTCAACCTGCCCGCCCCTGAGTACGTCACGCAGGGCCGGTTCCCGGGCGCCGAGGCGCTGCGGGAGCGGTTCGCCGCCGCCGGGGTGGACGCGGACGCGCCGGTCGGTGCGTACTGCGGCTCCGGGGTGACCGCCGCGCAGGCGGTGCTCGCGTTGCACCTGGCCGGTCGGCCGGACGCCGCGTTGTACGTCGGCTCGTGGAGCGAGTGGGTGGCCGACCCGGACCGTCCGGTCGCGACCGGCGGCACGTCCGGCCGGTGAGCGCACGACTGGTGGGCGCGTCCCGGGCCACGTGCGACGATGGCCGCATGGCCGACGACACGGTGGTGGTGTGGGACGAGGGTCTCCTCGCCTACGACATGGGCGACCATCCCCTCGACCCGGTCCGGGTCGAGCTGACCATGGCGCTCGCCCGCGAGCTGGGTGTGCTGGACCGGCCCGGCGTGCGGCTGGTCAAGCCCGAGCCGGCCGACGACGCGCTGCTCACCCGCGTGCACGATCCGGCCTACCTGGACGCGGTCCGGTCCGCGCCGCGCGACCCGCTGTTCGCCGGTTTCGGTCTGGGCACGTCGGACAATCCGGTCTTCGACGGGATGCACGAGGCGAGCGCGCTGATCGCCGGCGCCACGACGGCCGCCGCCGAGGCGGTGTGGCGCGGCGACGCCCGGCGTGCGGTGAGCGTGGCCGGCGGGCTGCACCACGCGATGCCCGCCCGGGCCGCCGGGTTCTGCGTCTACAACGACCCGGCCGTGGCCATCGCGCGGCTGCTCGACCTCGGCGCGGAACGGATCGCGTACGTGGACGTGGACGTGCACCACGGCGACGGCGTGCAGGAGATCTTCTACCGGGACCCGCGGGTGCTCACGGTCAGCCTGCACGAGACGCCGCTCGCGCTGTTCCCCGGCACCGGGTTCCCGGACGAGACCGGCGGCCCGGGCGCGGAGGGCACCGCCGTCAACGTGCCGCTGCCGCCGGGGGTGGGCGACGCCGGCTGGCAACGGGCGTTCCACGCGATCGTGCCGTCGGTGCTGCGCGCGTTCCGGCCGCAGGTGCTGGTCACCCAGTGCGGTGCCGACGGGCACCGCAAGGACCCGCTGGCCGACCTGCACCTCTCGGTGGACGGGCAGCGGGCCACCTACCGCGCGCTGCGGGCGCTCGCCGACGAGCTGTGCGACGGCCGCTGGGTCGCCACCGGCGGCGGCGGGTACGCGCTGGTCGAGGTGGTGCCCCGGGCCTGGACGCACCTGCTCGCGATCGCCACCGGCGAGCCGGTCGAACCGGCCACGCTGACCCCGCCCGGCTGGCGGGAGCTGGCCGCGCGGCGGCGACCCGGGCACGACGTGCCGTTGCGGATGACCGACGACGTGGACCCGTCGTACCAGCCGTGGCAGCCCAGCGGTGAGCCGAACGCGGTGGACCGGGCCGTCGCGGCCACCCGCAAGGCCGTCTTCCCGCTGCTCGGGCTCGATCCGCACGACCCGCGCGACTGAGCCGGCGGCAGGGGAGGACCGACCGGTGACCACCGTCGAACAACCGGTGGACGTGCTGCTCAGCGACGGCACGACCGTCCAGCTGCGACAGATCCGTCCGGAGGACGCGCCCGAGATCGTGGCCATGCACGGCCGTTTCTCGGAGCGCACCCGATACCTGCGGTACTTCTCGCCGTACCCGCGTATCCCGGAACGCGACCTGAAGCGCTTCGTCAACGTCGACCACCGCGACCGGGAGGCGTTCGTGGTGCTCGCCGGCGAGCGGATCGTCGCCGTCGGCCGGTACGAGCGGCTCGGCCCCTCCTCGCCCGAGGCCGAGGTGGCGTTCGTGGTCGAGGACGCCTACCAGGGCCGGGGCATCGGCTCGGTGCTGCTGGAACATCTGGCCGACGCGGCCGGACGCAACGGCATCGTGCACTTCGTCGCCGAGGTGCTCCCGGCCAACGGGGCGATGCTGCGGGTCTTCGCCGACTTCGGCTACCAGGTCCAGCGCCAGTACGCCGACGGCGTGGTGCACCTGAGCTTCCCGATCGCGCCCACCGAGGCGACGCTCGAGGTGCAGCGCGGCCGGGAGCACCGCACCGAGGCGCGGTCGATCGCCCGGCTGCTCGCGCCGCGCGGCATCGCCGTGTACGGCGCCAGCACCACCGGCCAGGGCGTCGGCGCGGCGCTGCTCGGGCACCTGCGTGACGGCGGCTTCGCCGGGGCGATCGTGCCGGTGCACCCGAGCGCGGCGACGGTGGCGGGGCTGCCCGCGTACCCGTCGGCGGCCGACGCCGGCCAGGACGTCGACCTGGCCGTGGTGGCGGTCCCGCCGGACGCGGTGACCGACGTGGTCCGCGACGCGGCCCGCGCGGGCGCGCACGGCCTGGTGGTGATCTCGGCCGGGTTCGCCGAGTCCGGCCCGGCCGGCGCGGCGGCGCAGCGCGCGCTGGTCCGCGCCGCGCACCTGGCCGGCATGCGGGTGGTCGGCCCGAACTGTCTCGGCGTCGCCAACACCGACCCGGCGGTACGCCTCAACGCCACCCTCGCCCCGGTGCTGCCCGCGGCGGGGCGCGTCGGCGTGTTCAGCCAGTCCGGCGCGTTCGGGGTGGCGCTGCTGGCCGAGGCGTCCCGGCGCGGGCTCGGACTGTCCAGCTTCGTCTCGGCCGGCAACCGGGCCGACGTGTCCGGCAACGACCTGCTCCAGTACTGGCAGGACGACCCGGCCACCGACGTCATCACGCTCTACCTGGAGACGTTCGGCAACCCGCGCAAGTTCGCCCGGCTGGCCCGGCGCATCGGCCGCAGCAAGCCGGTGGTGGCGCTCGCCTCGCTGGCCCGGCCGCCGGGCGTGGGGGAGGCGCCCGCGCTGGACGCGGCGGCGGTGAGCGCGTTGTTCGCCCAGTCCGGGGTGATCCGGGTGGACACCGTGTCCGAACTGCTCGACGTGGGCGTGCTGCTGGCCCACCAGCCGCTGCCGGCCGGGCGCCGGGTGGCGGTGGTGGGCAACTCGTCGGCGCTGACCGGGCTGGCCGCTACCGCCTGCGCTGCCCAGGGACTGACCGTTGTCGACGGCTACCCGCGGGACGTCGGGCCGAGCGCCGGGGCCGCCGCGTACGCCGCCGCGCTCGGCGAGGCGGTGGCCGACGAGCGGGTGGACGCCGTGGTGGCGGTGTTCGCGCCGCCGCTGCCGGGCCAGCTCGCCGATCCGGTGGCCGACTTCGCGGCGGCGCTGCCCGAGGCGCGGGTCACCGGCAAGCCGGTGGTGGCGACGTTCCTGGCCGGGCTGGTGCCGGCCGGGGTGCCGGCGTACCCGAGCGTGGAGGAGGCGGTGCGCGCGCTGGGCCGGGTGACCGCGTACGCGGACTGGCTGCGCCGGCCCGCCGGGGTGCTGCCGGAGCTGGCCGACGTGGACCGGACGGCGGGGCACGCCGCGCTGCGGCCGGACGGCGCCGACTCGGCGGCGTTGCTGCGCGCGTACGGGATCGACGTGGTGGACTCGGTGCCGGCCCGCTCGGCCGAGGAGGCGGCGGCGGTGGGGGAGCGGCTCGGCTGGCCGGTGGCGCTCAAGGCCGCCGCCCCCGGGCTGCGGCACCGCCTCGACCTGGGCGCGGTACGCCTCGACCTGACCGACGCCGCCGCGCTGCGCCGCGCGTACGCGGAGATGGCCCCGGTGTTCGGCGCGGAGGTGCTGGTGCAGCCGATGGTCGCGCCGGGCGTGGCGTGCGTGGTGGAGCTGGTGGAGGATCCGGCGTTCGGGCCGGTGGTCGGGTTCGGGCTGGGTGGTGTCGCGACCGAGCTGCTCGGTGACCGGGCCTGGCGCGCGGTGCCGCTGACCGACCGGGACGCCGCCGAGCTGGTCGACGAACCCCGGGCCGCGCCGCTGCTGCGCGGGCACCGGGGCGCCGCGCCGGTGGACCGGGCGGCCCTGGTCGACCTGCTGGTGCGGGTCGGCCGCCTCGCCGACGAGCAGCCCCGGGTGCGGTCGCTCACGCTCAACCCGGTGCTGGCCCGGCCGGACGGCATCTCGGTGCTGCACGCCACTGTGCGCACCGGCGCCGAGGCCGCCCGTCCGGACACCGGCCCGCGGAGGTTGTAGGCCTCAGCCGCGCTCGGAGATCTGCTGCACCGCCCACTCGTTGCCGTCCGGGTCGCGGAAGAACACGAAGCCGACGTTGTCCAGCGGGTGCGGCACCGGGCGCGGGTTCTGACCCATCACCTGGATCTCGCTCACCTCGACGCCCCGCTCGACCAGCTCGGCGTGCGCCCGCTCCAGGTCGGGCACGACGAGTTGCAGGCCCTTGAGGGAGCCCGGGGGCATCTCCGGTACGACGCCCCGGCCGAGCACGATCGAGCACCCGGAGCCCGGGGGAGTGAGTTGGACGATCCGCCCCGCGCCGCCCAGATCGGTGTCGTGGTCTAGGACGAAGCCGAGCCGCCGCACGTAGAACTCCTTGGCCCGGTCCAGGTCGGAGACCGGTACGACCACCACTTCCAGCGTCCAGTTCACGTTGTCGCTCCTGTCGTCGAATCGTTGTGCAGCGCTGCCGCGAGGCGGTCGAACGCCTCGCTCAGGCCGCGGGTCATCGGATAGCGCAGGACGGTGTCGCGGCCCTGCGCGGTGGCGTACCGCAGGTGGGTGACGACCGTGGTCCGGTCCGCCGGACCGGTGAAGTCGTGACGCACCAGCGTCTCGCCCGGATAGGACTGGTCGTCGAAGAGTTCGGTGCAGACCAGCCGCGCGGGCGGGTCGACCTCCCGGTACGTGCCGCCCTGGGCCATCAGGTCGCCGTCCGGTCCCCGGGAGACGAACCGCCAGCGCCCGCCGACCCGCAGGTCCACCTCGCACTCGACCAGGTGCCAGCCACGGGCGCCCCACCAGCGGACCAGCAGCTCGGGTCGGGTGAAGGCGGCGAACACCAGGTGGCGCGGGGCGGCGAAGTCGCGGCTGAGCCGGATCTCCCGGTCGCCGTGCAGCGTGACGGTCAGGCCGGTCACCGCTGCTCCCCGGCGGTCAGGTCGGCGAGCACCTCGTCCAGCCGCGCGTAGCTCTCCGCCCAGTAGTCGCGGTAGTCCGCCAGCCACGCGACGGCCTCCCGCAGCGGCCGGGCGTCGAGCCGGCAGGGGCGGCGCTGGGCGTCCCGGCCCCGGGTGACCAGGCCGGCGCGTTCGAGCACCTTGAGGTGCTTGGAGACGGCGGGCTGGCTCATCGCGAACGGCTCGGCCAGCTCGGTGACTGTGGCCTCACCGGCGGCCAGCCGGGTGAGGATGGCGCGCCGGGTGGGGTCGGCGAGCGCGGCGAATGTGGCGTCGAGCAGATCCGCGGACACGTTCATAACCTCCTGGTTGTGTAACCAGTCGGTTCTATACGGCGGGAGCGCCCGGGTCAAGCGCGACAGGCCCCGGCGAACCGCCGGGGCCTGTCGGGGCAGGGGGGATCAGCAGGCGTACGCCTCCAGCCGGTTCGCCCGCTCCGGGTCGCGCAGCTTGAGCAGCGTGACCTTCTCGATCTGCCGGATCCGCTCCCGGGACAGGCCGAACTCGCGGCCCACCTCGTCCAGCGTGCGCTGCCGGCCGTCGTCCAGGCCGAAGCGCAGCCGGATCACCGCCTGCTCCCGCTGGGACAGCGTGGCCAGCACGATCCGGACCTCGTTGCGCAGCTCGCCATTCGTGGCGGCGTCGCCCGGCTCGGCGCGCGGGTCCACGGCGGCGACGAAGTCGCCGAGCGCGCTCTCGCCGTCCTCGCCGACGGCCTGGTCCAGGCTGACCGGCTCCCGGTCGTAGGAGATCAGCTCGATCACCTGGAACTCCGGGATCTCCAGCGCCACGGCCACCTCGCTCACGGTGGGCTCGCGGCCCAGCGTCACCGACAGCTCGCGGCGCACCCGGACCATGCGGTTGACCTGCTCCACCATGTGCACGGGGATGCGGATGGTGCGGGCCTGGTCGGCCATGGCGCGGGTGATGGCCTGGCGGATCCACCAGGTGGCGTAGGTGGAGAACTTGTAGCCCTTGGTGTAGTCGAACTTCTCGACGGCGCGGATGAGGCCGAGGTTGCCCTCCTGGATGAGGTCGAGGAAGGCCATGCCGCGACCGGTGTAGCGCTTGGCGATGCTCACCACCAGCCGCAGGTTCGCCTCCAGCAGGTGGTCCTTGGCGGCGCGACCCTCGGCCGCGATCAGCGCCAGGTCCGCGCGCAGCTCGGCGGAGACGGGGGTGCAGGTGGCCAGCTTCTCCTCGGCGAAGAGGCCGGCCTCGATCCGCTTGCTCAGCTCGACCTCCTGCGCCGCGGTGAGCAGCTTGGTGCGGCCGATGCCGTTCAGGTACGCCCGGACCAGGTCGGTGGAGACGCCGCGCTCGTCGGTGGCGTCGAGGTCCGTGAGGGTGACGTCCATGTCCTGGTGCTCGATCATCTGCTGGGTCATCTCTGTTCTCCCCGTGTCCGACGTGCCTACCGGTCCCGTGCCGCCCACGCGGTGGTGGCCGATGACAAACAGCTTGGCGGTCGGGGCGTGAGACGGGAGTGAGGCGATCGGGGAACCGACAGGAATCCTCGCGGGAATCCGGCATCCGCTTGCCCGGCGCGGTTACCGTGCCACCGACCGGCCGTCGGAGCCGGCCCGGCACTGATGATCGGAGAACGTGGTGGTCTTCAAGCGGCTCATGCAGGCGATGGGTGTGGGCGGACCGTCGGTGGAGACGGTGCTGGCCAACCCGAACTGCCGCCCGGGCGGCGTTCTGGAGGGCCGGATCCAGGTGGTCGGTGGCGACCACCCGGTGGACGTGAGCTACGTCGCACTCGGTCTGGTCACGCGGGTCGAGGTGGAGAGCTCCGATTCGGAGTACGACGTCAACCAGGAGTTCGGCCGGGCCCAGATGACCGGCCCGTTCCGGCTGGAGCCGGGGCAGCGTCACGACGTGCCGTTCCGCTTCCAGGTGCCGTGGGAGACGCCGCTCACCGACCTGTACGGCCAGCACCTGCACGGCATGACGATGGGTCTGCGTACCGAGCTGGAGGTGGCGCGGGCGATGGACAAGGGTGACCTGGACCCGGTCGCGGTGCACCCGCTGCCCGCCCACGAGCGGCTGCTGGAGGCGCTGCTACGGCTGGGCTTCCGCTTCGCGCGCGCCGACGTCGAGCGTGGACACATCTACGGCCTGCACCAGCAGTTGCCCTTCTACCAGGAGATCGAGTTCTACCCGGCGCCGCAGTACGCGGGCGCGATGAACCAGCTGGAGGTCACCTTCGTGACCGATCCGCGGCAGGTCCACGTGGTGCTGGAGCTGGACAAGCGGGGTGGCCTGTTCACCGAGGGCCGCGACGCGTTCGGCCGGTTCACAGTGGACCACGCGACGGCGGACCGTACGGACTGGGCCGCCCAGCTCGACGGCTGGCTGCGTCAGTCGCTGTCCCGCCGCGGGCTGTTCTTCTGATCCTCCTCAGAGGTCGAGCACGAGGGTCCGGGGACCGACGTTGACGCTCTCCACCAGCATGTGGGCGCGGAAACGGCCGGTCTCCACCTTCGCGCCCCGGGCGCGCAGCTGTTCGACCACGGCGTCCACCAGGGGCTCGGCCACCTCGGCCGGCGCGGCGGCGGTCCAGCTCGGCCGCCGGCCCTTGCGGGCGTCGCCGTAGAGCGTGAACTGGCTGACCACGAGCAGCGGCGCCCCGACGTCGGCGGCGCTGCGCTCGTCGTCGAGGATCCGCAGCTCGTGCAGCTTGCGGGCCATCGTGGCGGCCACCTGCGGGGTGTCGGTGTGGGTGACGCCGAGCAGCACCAGCAGCCCGTCGGCGATCTCACCGGTCACCTCGTCGTCGACTGTCACCCGGGCCCGGCCGACGGTCTGCACCACCGCCCGCATCAGTCGGTCACCGGCTCGACGATGCCGCGCTCGACCAGGTGCGCCACGATCGGCCCGGCCGCCTCGGCCAGCTCGTCCGGTGCCACGTCGTGCGCGGCGGCCAGCAGGGCGAGCTGGTCGCGCAGCGGCAGCCGGCCGTCGGCGCCGCCGACCAGGGCGAGCACCAGCGGGTCGATCTCCTCCGACCAGCGCAGCCCGCGCGGCATGGCCAGGACCTGCCGGTCGACAGCCCAGCCGTCGTCGCCCATGGTGGCCTCCTGCCGCAGCTGGAGGCCCTCGGCGGCGCGGTAGCGGGCGGCGAGCAGACCCTCGGTGTTCCGGGCGCGCAGCCAGTCCTGCCGGGCGAACCACTCGCCGATCCGGTCGCCCAGCGGCGGCTCGACCCGCTGGCGCAGGTCCTCCACCCGGACGACCGGCTGGTCGTGGCCGGAGCGGCGCAGCGAGACGATGCCGAAGCCGATCGCCTCCACCTTGTGCGCGTCGAACCAGTCCAGCCAGGCCGCCATCCGCTGCGGGTCGGCGCTCTCGCCGACGTCGGTGAGCCACAGGTTCACGTACGCCATCGGGTCGGCCACCTCGCGCTGGATCACCCACGCGTCCAGGCCGGTGCCGGCGAACCAGCCGGTGACCCGCTCGGCCCAGTCCTCGCCGGTGACGTGCACCCAGTTCGCCAGGTACTGCATGGTGCCGCCCTCGGTGAGCAGGTCCGGCGCGGCGGCGGCCAGCTCCGCGCCGATCGCGTCGCCGACCCGGCCGGAGTCCCGGTAGACGTGCGTGGTGGTGCCCGGGCCGACCACGAACGGGGGATTGCTGACCACCAGGTCGAAGCGGCGCCCGGCCACCGGGGCGACCATGTCACCGCGCAGCAGCTCCCAGTCCTGCCCGTTGAGCGCGGCGGTGGTCGCGGCGAACCGCAGCGCCCGCTCGGACACGTCGGTGGCGGTGACCCGGCGGGCGTGGGTGCCCAGGTGCAACGCCTGGACGCCGGAGCCGGTGCCGAGGTCGAGCGCGGTGTCCACGGTCGGGCGCACCGCGGCCGAGATCAGCGTCTGGGTGGCGCCGCCGATGCCCAGCACGTGCTCGGCGTGCAGCGGGCGCCCGGGGCGCGCGGCGGCCGGCACGTCGGCGAGCACCCACCACTCGTCCCCGTACGGCTCCAGGTCGACCCCGGCACGCAGGCCGTCGCCGTGCCGCTCCACGATGCCCCCGGCCAGTGCCTCGTCCAGCGCGAGCGGGGCCAGCGCGGCGGCCACCGCCGCCTCCGGCTCGGTCTGGTCGCAGATGAACACCCGGATCATCGTGGCCAGCCGGTCCCGGTCCTCGGTGGCGCGCAGTGCGGCCCGGTAGTCGTTGCGGGCCACCGCGCCGGTGGCCTGCGGGCCCAGGCGGTCGGCGATCCCGTTGGCGGTGAAGCGGGCGAGCGTCAGCGCGGTGCGCAGCGCGTCGACCCCGGCGGGGGAGAGCAGCATGTCGTGACGGTCCACGTGCTCATCCTGCCCCGGGCGCGGTCCGGCGTGGCGCGGCACCCGCCGAATCCATAACGTCGACCGTATCTATCGGCGGCTATCTCTTTCATGTTTATCGATCTCTGGCTAGCATTCCTGCCAACATCCGTCGATGGGCGATCCGGCCACGAACCGGGCCGCCCGGTAGGGAGCCAGACGATGCCCGACGTGTCCCTTCCCCGGCGGCGCGCGCTGCGTGCGCTCGCCGTCACGGCCGCCGCCGCGGCCTTCGCCGCCGCCGCCTCCACGCCCGCTCTCGCCGCGCCCACCGGGGAGATCCGGTACGCCGGCGCCGCGGACGCCGTCAGCGGCAGCTACGTGGTCGTGCTCAAGGGCGACGCGGTCGGCACCGCGAACACCCTCGCCGCCCGTACCGCCGTGCCGGACCGGGCCGCCGGCCTGGCCAAGCGCTACGGCGGCAACGTCGGCACGGTGTGGAGCTCCGCTCTCACCGGCTACAGCGCGAAGATGACGCCCGCCCAGGCCCGCCGGCTCGCCGCCGACCCGGCCGTCGCGTACGTCGAGCAGGACCGCGTCATGACCACCCAGGGCACCCAGACCGGTGCCACCTGGGGCCTGGACCGGATCGACCAGCGCAACCTGCCGCTGAACAGCACCTACACCTACCCGAACACCGCCAGCAACGTGCGCGCCTACATCATCGACACGGGCATCCGCACCACGCACAGCGACTTCGGCGGCCGGGCCACCTGGGGCACCAACACGGTCGACACCAACAACACCGACTGCAACGGCCACGGCACGCACGTCGCCGGCACCGTCGGCGGCACCAAGTACGGCGTGGCCAAGAGCGTGCGCCTGGTGGCCGTCAAGGTGCTCAACTGCTCCGGCAGCGGCACCACCGCCGGCGTGATCAGCGGCGTCAACTGGGTCACCTCGAACGCGGTTAAGCCGGCCGTGGCCAACATGAGCCTCGGCGGCGGCGCCAGCACCACGCTGGACAACGCGGTGGCCAACTCGATCAACTCCGGCATCACGTACGCGCTCGCGGCCGGCAACTCCAGCGCCAACGCGTGCAACTCGTCGCCCGCCCGGGTCGCCTCGGCGATCACGGTGGGCGCCACCACCAGCACCGACGCCCGTGCCTCCTACTCGAACTACGGCTCCTGCGTGGACATCTTCGCCCCGGGCTCGTCGATCACCTCGGCGTGGCGGACCAGCGACACCGCCACCAACTCGATCAGCGGCACCTCGATGGCGTCCCCGCACGTGGCCGGCGCGGCGGCGCTCGTGCTGTCCGCGAACACCTCCTACACCCCGGCTCAGGTGGCCAGCTACCTGACCAGCAACGCCACCACCGGCAAGGTGACCAGCCCGGGCTCGGGCTCGCCGAACCGGCTGCTCTTCGTCGTCAACTGACGACACGGGTGACCTGACCACACCGTGGGCCGCGGCCCGGTGGACCTCGCAGGGGTCCGCCGGGCCGCGTCACGTCGTCGGGGAGTCGGCGCCCGCGACCGGCGGGCGGGGCGGCAGGATGGTTCCCATGACGCTGTCACTGCCCATCGATCCCGAGGCCAACGAACTGCTGGCGCGCAGCCCGCTGGCCCTGCTCCTCGGCATGGTGCTGGACCAGCAGGTGCCGATGGAGAAGGCGTTCTCCTCCCCGTACGTGCTGGCGCAGCGGCTCGGCCACGAGCCCGACGCCGCGGAACTGGCCGGGTACGACCCGGAGGCGCTGGTGGAGATCTTCGCCCGGCCGCCCGCGCTGCATCGCTTTCCCAAGGCGATGGCGGCCCGTGTGCAGGAGGTGTGCCGGGCGCTCGTGGAGCGTTACGACGGCGACCCGGCCCGGCTCTGGTCCGACGTGACCGACGGCCGGGAACTGCTGCGCCGGGTGGGTGAGCTGCCCGGGTTCGGCCGGCAGAAGGCGCAGATCTTCGTCGCGCTGCTCGGCAAGCGGTTCGGGATCACCCCGGACGGCTGGCGCGAGGCGGCCGGTGACTACGGCGACGCGGACGCCCACCGGTCGGTCGCGGACGTGACCGATCCGGAGTCGCTGCGCCGGGTACGCGAGTTCAAGCAGCGGATGAAGGCGGAGGCGAAGGCCGCGAAGGGCTGATCCGCCGCCCGCCGCCGCAACCGGCCCGTCGCCGCTGTCGTTGGTCGCCAGGACGGGGGACGGGAGCGGACGATGACCGAGCAGCGGGGCGGGGCGCTGCTGCGTACCGCGTCCAGTCCCGGGCGGGCCACGTTCCTGGAGCTCTTCTTCGACCTGGTCTTCGTGTTCGCGCTGACCCGGGTCTCCCAGCGGCTGATCAACGGCCTCGACGGCTCCGCCGGCGCGGTGGCCGCCGAAGTGGGCAAGACCCTGCTGCTGTTCATGGTGCTGTGGCAGGTCTGGACGATCACCACCTGGGTGACCAGCCGGTACGAGCCGGAGCGCGTCGTCATCCAGGTCGTGGTGGTCGGCACCATGTTCGGCAGCCTGGTGCTGGGCGTGACGCTGCCCCGCGCCCTGGAGGAGCGGGCGCTGCCGTTCGCGCTCGCGTACGTGGTGGTGATGGTCGGCCGGCCGTTGCTGATCGCGGTGGCGTTGCGCGGCCACCCGCGGCGTCTGGTCCCGGTGCGGCTGGCCGCCTGGGCGGTGGCCAGCGCCCCGCTGTGGCTCGCCGGCGCCCTGATGCCCGGTCCCCGCCTGGCGCTGTGGGTCGTCGCGCTGGCGGTGGATCACCTCGGCACGTTCCTGGGCTGGCCGCTGCCGTGGATCGGGGCGTCGCGTATCCGGCAGTGGCTCGTCGCCGGGGAACACCTCGCCGAGCGCTACCAGCAGATCTTCCTCATCGCGCTGGGGGAGTCGATCCTGGTGATCGGCGTGACGTACAGCGGGAAGGAGTTCTCCGGTGAGGCTGCGGTGGCGTTCGCGATCTCGTTCGTGATCACGGCGCTGCTCTGGCGCATCTACTTCTACCGGGCCGGTCACCTGCTGGCGGAGGCGTTGCGGATGGCCGGCACGCCGGGGCGGCTGGCCGAGTCGGCCGCGCAGACCCACCTGTTCATGGTGCTCGGCGTGATCGGCGCCGCTGTCGGCTACGAGCTGGTCATCGCCCACCCGTACGACACGGTTCAGCCGAACTGGCTGGTCTTCGTGGCGGGCGGCCCCGCGCTGTTCCTGGCCGCCCGGTCCCGGTTCGAGTACGAGATCTTCGGCCGGGTGTCCCGCCCCCGGCTGGTCGGGCTGCTCGCCCTGGTGCTGCTCCTGCCCGCGTTGGCGGCCGTGCCGGCGATGTTCGCGCTCGGCGCGGTGGCTCTCGTGCTGGCGCTGGTCGCGTTCGCCGACGCCCGCCGGGCCTGGCACCGGCCGCCGGAGCCCTCCGCCTCACCGATCGGGCGGGAGGTGCTCGACGAGGCCGGCCCGGAGGCGTGAGCCGTCAGGCGGCGGTCGGGCGGGACAGCGACGCCAGCGCGCGGCGTACGTCGGCCAGCGAGACGGTGGCCGAGTCGTCCAGGTCGGCCAGGCCGGCCTCGATCCACTGCCGCATCAGTGTGGTCACCCCGATGCCGCGCGCGTCGGCGGCGGCGCGGACCCGCTCGTACGTCTCCAGCGGGAGCCGGACCGACCGGCTGACCATCGGCACGTCGGTGTCGGGGGTGGGCAGCTGCGCCGGTGACGTGTCGTCGATCAGGTCGGCGAACGCGTCGCCTCCGGAGTGGAACCGCTTGGTCGCCTCGTCACGGTGCATCGTGACCGCCTCCTCGTCGGCGTGAGTTCCGCACCGCCTCGTCGTAGCGCTTGGCCTCGACGTCGCTCAGCTCGCGGGCGGAGAGGATGTCCCAGTCGTTGTCGGTGCCGTCGGCCTCGGCCAGCAGCACGGCGAGCCGCCGGCCGCGGTGGTCGGTGGCGTAGACCACCATGACGTCGTCCCCGAGGTGGCGGATGACCCGGCGGTTGCTGTGCAGGGCCTCCCAGACTTCCCCGGGTGTGACGTCGTAGACCCGCAGGTTCGCCAGCGCCTCGTCGGTGAAGCTGAACCGGTTGGCCACGGGCGAAGCGTACCACGCACGTAACACGCACCGGCCTGTCACGATTTTCGCCGATCATCCGTCCGGAGTGACAGGATGGGCCCTATCCCCTCGTAGGAGGTCCGTGGTGAAGCGTCAGGCGTACCAGCCGATACTGATCACCGACGCCCCGCGCAGCCAGGACGACCAGCTCAACAGCCGGCAGAAGCGTTACGTGCTGATGATGGCCATCCGGGTCGCGTGTCTGGTGGCCGGCGCGATCCTGGTCGGCGCGAAGGCACCGCTGCTCTGGCTCTGGCTGCCGCTGTGCGCGCTCGGCATGGTGCTCGTGCCCTGGCTGGCGGTGCTGCTGGCGAACGACCGGCCGCCCAAGGAGGAGCACCGCCTGGCGAACCGGTTCCAGAACCGGCGCCGCGAGGAGCCCGCGCCCACGGCCCTCACCGCCGAGGAGAACCCGCACAAGATCATCGACGCCGAGCCCTGACCGGCCCGGGCGGAGCGCCGCCCGGACCGGCCGCCGGCGTCACGGCGCCGGGCGGGCACCCACTGTCGTCACGGCGAGCGCGCCCAGGTCACCGGCCCGGGCCAGCGCGGCACGCGGGTCGGCGCCGGCCAGCCACGCGGTGAGCAGCCCGGCCGCGAACGCGTCCCCGGCGCCGGTCACGTCCACCACGTCCACCCCGGGCGCGGGCGCGAACTCCACCACACCGCCGCGCTCCACCCACACCGCGCCCGCCGCGCCGCGCTTGACCACCACCCGGTGCGCCACCGCTGTGAGCGCCCGCGCCTGCGCCGCCGGGTCCAGCCCGCCGGCCAGCACCGTCGCCTCGTCCGTGTTGACCAGCAGCAGGTCGACGTCGCGTACCCAGGTCAGGAACGCCCCGCCGACGCGCCGCAGCGGCGCCGCGGACGCCGCGTCGACGCTGACGGTCAGCCCGCGCTCGCGGGCCGTGGCCAGCGCGCGCAGGCCGGCGCCGCGCGACCCGACGTCCAACAGGGTGTACGCGGACAGGTGCAGATGCCCGGCGTCGGGCGCGGCGGCCAGCGCCGCGTCCACGTGCCCGGCGGTCAGCCGCAGGTTCGCACCCCGCTGACTGATCATCGTGCGCTCCCCGTCGTGGGCGAGCACGATGACGGTGCCGGTCGGGTAGCCCTCGTGCCGCTCCACCGCGCACTCGACACCGATCCGGGTCAGCTCGGCCACCCGCTCCCGGCCGGTCTCGTCGTCGCCCACGGCGGCGACCAGCGTCACCGCCGCGCCCTGACCGGCGAGCCAGGCCGCGGTGTTCGCCGCCTGCCCGCCGCCGCTGAACCGGATCCCGGCCGCCGTGTCCGAGCCGGTCGCCAGCGGCCCGGACAGCACCGCGAGCACGTCGGTGATCACGTCGCCGACGACGACGATGCGCGGCCTCCCGCTCATGAGGTGGTCGCCGCGGCGACCGCGATCCGGGCCGCGAGATCGGCGTTGCGCAGGATGATCCGGACGTTCACCGCCAGGCTCGCGCCCTCGGTCGCGGAGTGGAAGTGCGACAGCAGGAACGGGGTGACCGCCTTGCCGGTGATCCCCTCGCGGGCCAGCGCCGCCAGTCCTTCGGCGAGCGTGCGGTCGTGCAGCGCCGGGTCGAGCTGCTCGTCGGCGGGCAGCGGGTTGGCCACCACCAGACCGCCGTGGTGCACGCCGTGCGCCGCGCGGGCGGCCAGCACGTCGGCCACCTGCTCCGGCGACTCGACCGACCAGTCCAGGTCGAAGCCCGCGTCGGTGAGGTAGAAGCCGGGGAACCGGCGGGTGCGGTAGCCGACCACGCCCACCCCGAGCGTCTCCAGCCGCTCCAGCGTGGCCCCCACGTCGAGGATCGACTTCACCCCGGCGCAGACCACGGCGATCGGCGTCCGGGCCAGCGTGACCAGGTCGGCCGACTCGTCGAACGTCTGCGCCGCCTCGCGGTGCACGCCGCCGAGCCCGCCGGTGGCGAACACGCCGATCCCGGCCGCCGCCGCGACCGCGCTCGTGGCCGCGACGGTGGTGGCGCCGTCCGCTCCGGTGGCCGCCGCCGGGGCCAGGTCGCGGACGGAGAGCTTGCTCACGCCGTCGACGGTGGCGAGCCGGGTGAGCTGGTCGTCGTCCAGCCCGACCCGCAGCCTGCCGGCGACCATGCCGATGGTGGCCGGCACCGCCCCGGCGTCCCGCACGGCCTGCTCGATCTCGCGCGCCACGCGCAGGTTGTCCGGCCGGGGCAGCCCGTGCGAGACGATCGTGCTCTCCAACGCCACGACCGGGCGGCCGTCCCGCAGGGCGTCGGCCACCTCACTACCGAGACTGATGTGAAAGTTGGTCACGTCGGCTACCGTACGGGCCGCCTCCGGCCGGGGCCCAGGTGGACCGGGGCGGACCGACCTGCAAAACTGGAACGCCGGAGGTGTAGTCGTGAGCACAGAGGTTCTCGAGCGTCCCGAGCTGAAGGACGCGGACACTGGTCCGGAGATGTTCCACTACGTCCGCAAGGAGAAGATCGCCGAGAGTGCCGTCATGGGCACCTACGTGGTCGCGCTCTGCGGCGAGACGTTCCCGGTCACCAAGGCGGCCAAGCCGGGCTCGCCGGTGTGCCCGAAGTGCAAGGAGATCTACGACTCGTACGCCGAGTGATCCCGGGCGGCTCCGCCGCCCCTGGACGTAACCTGCGGCGGTGACCACCTCCACCCCCCTTCTGCTCGCCGATCTGACCGGCGTGGCGGTCTTCGCCGCCTCCGGCGCCTCCGCGGCGGTGGCGAAACGGCTCGACCTGTTCGGGGTGGTCTTCGTCGGCGTGGTCGCCGCGCTCGGCGGCGGCATCTTCCGTGACCTGGCGATCGACGAGGTACCCCCGCTGGCGTTCGCCGACTGGCGCTACGCCGCCACCGCCGCAGTCGTCGCCGCGGCCGTGTTCTGGCTGCACCCCCAGCTCGCCCGGCTGCGCACCACGGTGCTGGTGCTCGACGCCGCCGGCCTCGGCCTGTTCACCGTCACCGGCACGCTCAAGGCCCTCGACGCCGCCGTCCCGGCCGTCGGCGCCTGCATGATCGGCATGCTCACCGCGATCGGCGGCGGGCTGGGCCGGGACCTGCTCACCGGCGAGATCCCGGTGGTGCTGCGCCGCGAGATCTACGCGCTGGCCGCGCTCGCCGGTTCGATCGCGGTGGCGCTGCTGTCGGCGTGCGGACAGGCCACCGCCGTGCCGCTCACCGGCGCCGCGATGTTCGTGTTCGGGCTGCGCCTGATCGCGCTGCGCCGCCGCTGGTCCGCACCGGTGGCGACGATGCGGCCGCCGCGCACCGGCACCCGGGGACCACTGCCCTGACCCGCCGTGCGCCGGGGTGGGCGGATGTGACAGGCGTGGCGTCGAGTGGGGCGTACGGCCCGCGCTGGTTATGCTGACCCCGGCCTTCGCGGCACCGGATGCGCGAGGGCGTTTTCATGGGCGGCGGCTCCCGTGGCCCCGGTCGGGCCCGCCGCCGTCCGCGGCGGAGAGGAGCTACGCGTGCCACCGCGGATGCCGGCGCTCGACACGTTCCCGCCCCTGCGCGCCTGGCAACGCAAGGCGCTCGTGGAATACCTGCGCCGCCGGACCGAGGACTTCACCGCGGTCGCCACGCCCGGCGCCGGTAAGACCACGTTCGCGCTGCGCATCGCCGCCGAGCTGCTCGCCGACGGCAGCGTCGAGGCGGTCACCGTGGTCGCGCCGACCGAGCACCTCAAGACCCAGTGGGCGCAGGCCGCCGCCCGGGTCGGCATCCAGCTCGACGCCGCGTTCCGCAACGCCGACCTGCACTCCGCGGCCGACTTCCACGGCGCGGTGGTCACCTACGCCCAGGTGGGCATGGCGCCGCAGGTGCACCGGCGCCGCACCATGACCCGCCGCACGCTCGTCATCCTCGACGAGATCCACCACGCCGGCGACTCCCGTACCTGGGGCGACGGTGTGAAGGCGGCGTTCGAGCCCGCGGTACGCCGGCTGATGCTCACCGGTACGCCGTTCCGCTCCGACGACAACCCGATCCCGTTCGTCAGCTACGAGCGCGGCGGCGACGGGCTGCTGCGCTCCCGCGCCGACTCGGTCTACGGCTACTCCGACGCGCTGCGCGACGGCGTGGTCCGGCCGGTGCTGTTCCTGGCGTACTCGGGGGAGACCCGGTGGCGCACCAACGCCGGCGAGGAACTGGCCGCCCGCCTCGGCGAGCCGATGACGCAGGACCTGATCGCCCAGGCGTGGCGTACCGCGCTCGACCCGGCCGGCGACTGGATGCCGCAGGTGCTGCGCGCCGCCGACGCCCGGCTCAGCGTGCTGCGGGCCAACGGCATGCCCGACGCGGGCGGCCTGGTCATCGCCAGCGACCAGCAGGTGGCCCGCTCGTACGCGAAGCTGCTGGAGCAGGTGACCGGTGAGAAGGCCGCCGTGGTGCTCTCCGACGACCAGGGCGCGTCCGCGCGGATCGCGACGTTCGCCGCCTCACAGCAACGGTGGCTGGTCGCGGTGCGGATGGTGTCCGAGGGCGTCGACATCCCCCGGCTCGCCGTCGGCGTGTACGCGACGAGCGCCAGCACCCCGCTGTACTTCGCGCAGGCGATCGGCCGGTTCGTCCGGGCCCGCCGCTCCGGCGAGACCGCGTCGGTCTTCCTGCCCAGCGTGCCGCACCTGCTCGGGCTCGCCAGCGAGATGGAGGCCGAGCGGGACCACGTGCTCGGCAAGCCGAAGGACCGCGAGGGCTTCGACGACGACCTGCTGGAGCGCGCCCAGCGCGACGACGGCGCCAGCGGGGAACTGGAGAAGCGTTTCGCCGCGCTCTCCGCGACCGCCGAGCTGGACCAGGTGATCTTCGACGGGGCCTCCTTCGGCACCGCCGCCCAGGCCGGCACGCCGGAGGAGGAGGAATACCTCGGCCTGCCCGGGCTGCTCACCGCCGACCAGGTTTCGCTGCTGCTCACCAAGCGGCAGGCCGAGCAGCTCGCCGCGCAGAAGCGCCGGGCCGCCCAGCGGACCGCTGAGCCGGCCGCTGCGGCCCCGGCGGCGGCGCCCCCACCGATGAGTGCCGCCCAGCGCCGCGTGGCGCTACGGCGGCAGCTGAACGCCCTGGTGGCCGCCCGGCACCACCACACCGGCCAGCCGCACGGCAAGATCCATGCCGAGCTGCGCCGGATCTGCGGCGGCCCGCCCAGCGCGCAGGCCACCATCGAGCAGCTCGAGGAGCGCATCGCCACCGTGCAGACCCTCTGACGGGTCGGCCGGGTCGCACCGGACACGAAAAACCGGCCGGAGGCTCCCCTTGCGGGTGCCTCCGGCCGGTCATGTCGGGTTATGGACTTCCTGTCGGACCTCAGTTCGCCATCAGATCGGCGCCACGCCAGCTGAACTCCGGGTCCGACGCGTAGCGCACGGTGATCTTCACGAGATCCTCCGCGTACTTGTTCGCGTGGTGCCCACAGAACACCAGCTCGCTCCCACCCGCCAGAGTGATCCGGAGCTTGCCGGCAGCATTGCAGCGGTCGCACCGTTCATCGGCGGCCGGGGGGCTCACCGTCTCGGGCGGCGGCGTGAGGGTCGGGGTCATCGCCTTCCTCCTCTGGTCGTCACCGATGAACACTCTCTTCGGTTGCTCACCTATCGTGCAACACCCATCTCGGGCCCTGCCTTCCCTGTGTGCCCGCGGGGGACCGAGGTCACACCTGGCGTGGAGGACAGTGTGCCGTGCACCAAGGGTGCCACGTCAACGATCACAAACAGGCAACCGACCGATCACCAAAGAGTGTTGTACGGCTGGTGATCAAACCGGCACGATTTGTTGACGTGCGCGGTCAGTCCAGGTAGTCGCGGAGCACCTGGGAACGCGAGGGGTGCCGCAACTTGGACATGGTCTTGGATTCGATCTGCCGGATGCGTTCCCGGGTCACGCCGTACACCTGGCCGATCTCGTCCAGAGTGCGCGGCTGGCCGTCGGTGAGGCCGAAACGCAGCCGCACCACGCCCGCCTCACGCTCGGACAGCGTCTGGAGGACCTGCTGGAGCTGGTCCTGCAGCAGCGAGAACGACACCGCGTCGACCGCGACGACCGCCTCGGAGTCCTCGATGAAGTCGCCGAGCTGGCTGTCACCCTCGTCGCCGATGGTCTGGTCGAGCGAGATGGGCTCCCGGGCGTACTGCTGGATCTCCAGCACCTTCTCCGGTGTGATGTCCATCTCCTTGGCCAGCTCCTCCGGGGTGGGCTCGCGGCCCAGGTCCTGGAGCAGCTCGCGCTGGATCCGGCCGAGCTTGTTGATCACCTCGACCATGTGCACCGGGATGCGGATGGTGCGGGCCTGGTCGGCCATGGCGCGGGTGATGGCCTGGCGGATCCACCAGGTGGCGTAGGTGGAGAACTTGTAGCCCTTGGTGTAGTCGAACTTCTCGACGGCGCGGATGAGGCCGAGGTTGCCTTCCTGGATGAGGTCGAGGAAGGCCATGCCGCGACCGGTGTAGCGCTTGGCCAGCGAGACCACCAGGCGGAGGTTCGCCTCCAGCAGGTGGTTCTTGGCCCGCTCGCCGTCCCGGGAGATCCACATCAGGTCGCGCTGGAGGTCGCGGACCAGCTTCTCCTCGCCCTCGTCGGCGGCGCGCAGCCGCTCGGCGGCGTAGAGGCCGGCCTCGATCCGCTTGGCCAGCTCGACCTCCTGCTCGGCGTTGAGCAGCGGCACCTTGCCGATCTGCTTCAGGTACGCCCGCACGGAGTCGGCGGAGGCGGTCAGCTCGGCGTCCCGGCGCGCCTGCTTGAGCGCCTCGGACTCCTCGTCGTCCCACTCGAAGTCGTTGTCGGTGGCGGAGCTGGCCGCGTCGGCCTCGGCGGCCTGGGTCAGCTCGGCCGGCTCCTCGACCACCACGTCCTCGATCTCGGCGGCCAGCTCCTCCGGGTCGATCTCACCGTCGGGGCCCTCGGCCTTGCCGCCGGCCTTGGCCGGCTTGGCCGCGGCGGTCTTCGCCGCCACCGTGGCCTTGGTGGCGCGGGTCGCCTTGGTGGCCTTCGCCGGGGCCGCGGCCTTGGCCACGTCGGCGGTGGTGGCCTTGCGCGCGGTCGCCTTCCGGGGGGCCGGTGCGGGCGACTCGTCGGCGGCGGGCGCCTGCTTCGGGGCGGGCGCGGCGGCCTTCTTGGTGGTCTTGGCGGTGGTGGCGCGGGAGGCCGGGGTGGCGGACCGGGCGGCGGCGACGCGGCGGCGGGTGCTCGCCGAGCCGTCCACCACCACCGTCACGCCCGCCTCGGAGAGCGCGCGGAGGATCTTCTTGGCCTGGGCCGGGGTCACCTCAGCGGACTCGACGGTGCGCGCGAGCTGGGCCGACGTGAGCTGGCCGCCGGCGCTCTGCGCGTGGGCGATCAGGGTGTCGGTGAGCGAGCGAACGTCGGCGCCGGTCTGGCGGGGATCTGTCACGAAGACCTTCCGGAGGCGAAAGAGCGAGCACGGCCGGGTCGTCCGGCGCAGCATGGGACGGCCGCGCCGGGCGAGTCGTTGAGGACCCCCGTGTCCCGGGCCGTCCGGTCGCTGGCGGTCCGTGGCGCGTGGGCAGGGTGAATTGTAACGCCGTCTGCCGCGATCATCCCGCGCCGCACGGCGGACCTGCGGTCCGGGACCGCAGATTCGGCGCAGATGTGGACTTTGTAAGGATGATACCCGCGCACGAGACGGCCGGTCCCGATCGTGCCGGAAGGGGAGAGACATGATCACCTCGACGCCCACGGCGCGGGAGTTGCTCACGATCGCTGTCGACGTGGCCCGGGAGGCCGCCGCCACCGCGTACCGGATGCGGGTCGAGGGCGTCTCGGTGGCCGCGACCAAGAGCACTGTGACCGACGTGGTCACCGCCGCCGACCGGGCGGTGGAACGGCAGGTGGTCGCCGCGCTGCGGCAGCGGCGGCCCGGCGACGCGGTGCTGGGCGAGGAGTACGGCGCGGGCGAGACCGGCCCCGCCGACCCCGACGGCGTGCGCTGGATCCTCGACCCGATCGACGGAACCGTGAACTACCTGTACGGGCTGCCGTACTGCGCCGTCTCGCTGGCCGCCGAGGTGGCCGGCGAGGTGGTCGCCGGGGTGGTCCGCAACGTCGTCACCGGCGAGGAGTGGACCGCGACGCTGGGCGGCGGCGCCTGGCGCGACGGGCAGCGGCTGCACGGCTCCACCGCGACCGACCTCGGGCAGGCGCTCGTCGCCACCGGTTTCGGCTACGACGCCGGCCGCCGGGCCCACCAGGCGCGGGTGGTGACCGAGCTGATCCCGCACATCCGGGACATCCGCCGGATGGGCGCCGCCGCGCTCGACCTCTGCCTGGCCGCCGAGGGGCGGGTGGACGCGTACTACGAGAAGGGCCTGGCCGACTGGGACCTGGCCGCCGGCGGGCTGGTCGCCCGGGAGGCCGGGCTGCTGGTGACCGGCCTGTCCGGCCGCCCGCCCGGCCCGGACCTGGTGCTCGCCGCGCCGCCGGCGCTGCACGGGCCGCTGCACGACCGGCTGGTCGACCTGGACGCCTCCGGCGGGCCGTGACGGCGCCGCACACGCGACAGGGCGGCCTCCCCGGAGGGAGACCGCCCTGTGCCGTCGTCGCGCCGCCGCCTACTTCTCGATCGGCATCGGGCAGGTCTCGGGCGGCGCCTGCGGCGCGCCCAGGTCGCCGAGCGACTGGTTGACCTCGGTGGTGGTGGCGAGCTGCTGGAACTGGTTGCCCAGGACCACGTCGACCACGTCGTCCTTGCGGTTCGCGTCGAACTTCTGGTCGGCCTCGTTGAGGAAGTACGCGCGCAGCAGGTGCGCCGAGCCCACGGCCTTGGGCCCGAACCGCAACTGGGCCACGCCGTCGAACGCCTTGGCCTCGTTGCCGACCTTCTTGACCTGGAACTTGCGGTTGCGGAAGTCGTCCGCGACGCTGCCGGCCCGGCCTGCCTCGTCGGTGGCGTTGTAGACGTTGATCTTGACGTCCTTCTGTTCCCGCAGTCGCAGGTCGACCAGCGGCCAGCCGTCCGGGCAGGCGGCCGCCGTACCGGCTGTGCCCTGGCTGTCCTTCAGCACGGCGACGACCACGAAGACCAGGGCGACGACCGCCAGCAGTCCGACGACAACGAGTGCCCGCACTCGCGCAAAACTCATCCTGGGCGCTCCCCGGACAGTGATTGGGTGGTGGCGGGCGACGCGGTCGGGCCGCGACCTGTCGGCCGTCCAGTACGCCGCTGAGGTTAACGCTTGTCCGGCTCAGGCGTGGAAACAGTCCGACATACCGGCGCGCCACGCGGTGAACCGGTAGGACTACCCCTATCTTCGTGTCGCCTGAGTCACATTGGGAACAACTTCGGGCGCAGAGGCGTACATCTCTCCCGCGAGGGCGGTATACATGCCTCGCCCACAGGGGGGGTAAGGTTCCGCGCTCACCGGGGGCATTTCGCACCGGCGAGCCCGGCCCACCGCTCGTCGGGTCGGGTGCCCGACAGAGATGGTGGCCGGTCAGGGGAACCGAAACGGCGTCGTCCGGCGTTACAACCGGCAGCGACAATATCGATATTGGAGAGTGAAACCGATGGCCACCGACTACGACGCCCCGCGTCGCGACGAGGTCGACCTCGGCGAGGACAGCCTGGAAGAGCTCAAGGCCCGGCGGGTCGACTCACAGTCGGGCGCCGTGGACGTCGACGAGGCCGAGGTGGCCGAGAGCTTCGAGCTGCCCGGCGCCGATCTGGCCGACGAGGAGCTCACGGTCAAGGTCCTCCCGATGCAGCAGGACGAGTTCCGGTGCGCCCGCTGCTTCCTGGTCCACCACCGCAGCCAGCTGGCGGTCGAGCGCAACGGCGACCTGATCTGCCGCGAGTGCGTCTGATCCCGACCGAGGACACCAGCGGCGGCCTCCTCGACGGGGCCGCCGCTGTTCGAGCCGCCGCCGTGCGCGTGCGGCCGATTGCTGCTTGACTCGTTACGGGCGGCTGCCACGCCGCGCGGAGCGGGAGGGCGGACGGGTGAGCGAGCGCAGCGAGGGGACCGGCGCCGACCGGACCCCGGCTCCGGCGGCGAGGCCGGCACCGACCGGGCCGGACGTGACAGCGGCCGGACCGGACAGGGGCCCGGACGGCGCGGGCACGACACCCGATCCGACCGGCCCGGACACCGAGGAGCTGGGTGCCACCGTCGCCGCCCTGACCGCCGACGACATCGCGCCGGCCCGCCGGCGCCAACTGCTGACCCGGCTGGTCGGGCAGGCCCGGGCCCGGGGGATCACCGACCTGTTCAAGCCCCGTGCCGCGGTGCGCTGGATGACCGACACCGTCGCCGAGGTCGCCCCGCACGTGCCGATCCGCGACCTCGCCACGCTGCGGCGGCACTTCCCCGGCCTGGACGACGACGCGCTCGCCGACCGGCTGGTCCGTAACGCGTCCCGCGCCACCGCCGGGGTCGGCGCCGCGGGCGGCGGGGTGGCCGCGGTCGAGTGGGCGGTCACGCCCACGCTGCTCTCCGCGCCCGTGCTGCTGGCCGCCGAGACGGTGGCCGTGGTGGCGATCGAGCTGAAGCTGATCGGCGAGCTGCACGAGGTCCACCGGGTGCCGCTGCCGGCCGGCGGCGCCGGCCGTGCCGTGGCGCTCGTGCAGTCCTGGGCCACCCAGCGGGGGGTCAACCCGATGATGCCGGGCGTCGGGGTGAGCGCGGTGCTCGGCACCGCCGCCCGCCGCGAACTGCGGGACAGCCTGATGCGCCGCTTCGGGCGCAACCTCACCACGCTCGGGCCGTTCCTGACCGGCGCCGCCGTGGCCGGGTACCTCAACCGCCGGGCCACCCGCGCGCTCGGCGAGCAACTGCGCAAGGACCTGCGGCGCACCGCGCGTGCCCTGCCGGAGGCGCCGTCCTGACCGTGCGGGCCGGGCGGCAGCAGGTCAGGCCGCGTCGCGGGCGGCCAGCAGGGCGGTCGCCAGCTGGACCGGGTGCCGGGTGCTGACCACCCAGAACGGCGTCGGGTCGGCCGGGTCGTCCAGCACCACCTGCACGGCGCCGCCGATCCACGGGCGCTGCACCACGAAGGCGAGCGGGTCGGAGCCGACGCCGAGCACCTCGCGCCGGCCGGCCGCGTCCAGCGGCACCACGTCCGCGACGTACCGCACCGGCAGGTGGGCGTCGTCCACCCGCAGCTCGCCGTCGCGCACCTCGACCCGGATCCGGCCCAGCCACCACAGGGCGGCCACCGCGGCCGGGATCAGCAGCACGAACGGCAGCCAGGCGCGCACCCCGGTCGCGCCCATCCACAGCTCGACCGCGAGCAGGCCGGCCGCGGCCAGCCCGAGCGGCCACGCCCACCAGGGCAGCCCGAGGCGCTCCGCGTACGGCGCGGCGGTGGCCGTCGGGGCGGCCGGAGATGACGACTGACGCACACAGACGAGGGTACGGCGCGGGAGCGGCCCGGCAACCGGCAGGATGGCAGGGGCACCCCGCAGGACCGGACGGAAGAGGATGACCGTGACAGACGTCGTACCCGTGCCCGTACGGCTGCTCGACCCGGAGCTGCCACTGCCGGCGTACGCCCATCCCGGCGACGCCGGGGCGGACCTGGTGGCCGCCGCGGACGTCGAGCTGCCCCCCGGCGGCCGGGCCCTGGTGCCCACCGGCGTGGCGGTGGCGCTGCCGGACGGCTACGTCGGGCTGGTGCACCCGCGATCCGGACTCGCCGCCAGACTCGGCGTGACGGTGCTCAACGCGCCCGGTACGGTCGACGCCGGCTACCGGGGTGAGATCCTGGTCAACCTGATCAACCACGATCGGGACACGCCGGCGAAGATCAGCCGGGGCGACCGCATCGCGCAGCTCGTGGTCCAGCGGGTCGCCCGGGCCGAGTTCCGGCCGGTGGCCGAGCTGCCCGGGTCCCGGCGTGGCACGGGCGGGCACGGGTCCACCGGCGGGCACGCCGGGCTGGTCCCGGCGCCGTCCGGCGGGCAGAGCGAAGAGGTGGCAGGGTGAGTGTGAACAGCGGAGGGTGGGCGCAGTGATCTTCTCCCGGAAGCGGGCCGACGAGGCGCGTGACAATGGGGTCCTCGACGCCGAGGAGACCCCGTCGGCGCCGGACCGCGGCCCGTACGACGTCAGCGAGGCACCCGAGGCGCCTCGCCTCGACCTGGGCAGCCTGCAGATCCCGGCGGTGCCGGACGTCGAGGTGCGGGTGCAGGCCGACCCGCAGGGCGTGATCCAGCAGGTCGTGCTGGTGCACGGGCAGAACGCGCTCCAGCTCGGCGTCTTCGCCGCACCCCGTTCCGAGGGCATCTGGGACGAGGTGCGCGAGGAGATCCGCCAGTCGCTGGTGAGCGACGGCGCGACCGTCCAGGAGGTCGAGGGGGAGCACGGGCCCGAGCTGCGCGCCCGGGTGCGTACTCCGGACGGGCCGACCGACCTGCGGTTCGTCGGCATCGACGGCCCGCGCTGGATGGTGCGCGGCGTCTTCCAGGGCGCGGCCGCCGCTGACCCGGCCTCCGCCGGCCCGCTCGCGGCCTGCCTGGACGGCCTGGTCGTCGACCGCGGCCAGGAGGCCAAGCCGGTGCGCGAGCCGCTGCCGCTGCGGCTGCCCCGCGAGGTCGCCGAGCAGCAGGCCGCCGACGCGCAGGAGGTCTGATCCACGACGTGCACGGGCCCGGCGCGGAACGGCGCCGGGCCCGCGGCGTGTCCGGTCCCGGCCGGCGGTACGCGCCGCGCCGCTCCCGCCGGCGGGCCACTGCGCGTACGCTGGCGGGACGGTTCCGCCGCCCGCGGGGCCCCGCTGTGGAGAGGGTGACGCGGAGGTCATGACGACCGACGAGAGCCGGGGGTCGCTGCGGCGGCTCCTGCACCGGCTCACCGCGAGCGAGGCCGAGATCGAGGCGCAGGAGCTGCGCCGGGAGAGCGCCGAGTCCGGCGGCACGCCCGCCCACCAGTGCAACAGGGGTCAGGTGGTGTCGGTGGCCGGGCGGCTGCGTACCGTCGTCTACACGCCCCGCACGAACCTGCCCACGCTGGAAGCCGACCTCTACGACGGCAACGACGTGGTGACACTGGTCTGGCTGGGCCGCCGGCACATCGCCGGGATCGAACCGGGCCGGCACCTGACCGCGCGCGGCCGGGTGGCGGTGCGCGACGACCGCAAGGTGATCTACAACCCGTACTACGAGCTGGAGTCGCCGAAGTGACGACCGGACAGCAGCAGACCCCGCCCGGCCTCGGCCCGCAGGACGAGGAGCGGCTGCCCAGCCTCGCCGAGCAGATGGCCGACCAGCTCGGCGGATGGCGCGGGCTGGTCGAGTCGAGCATCCCGGTGGTGGTCTTCGTGGTCGCCAACGTGATCGGGGAGCTGCGCCCCGCCGTGTACGCCTCGGTGGCGGTCGCGCTGCTGATCGCCGGGCTGCGGCTGGCCCAGCGCAAGCCGGTGCGGCACGCGGTCAACGGGCTGTTCGGTGTCGGCATCGGCGCGCTGCTGGCGCTGCGCACGGGCGACGAGCGCGACTTCTACCTGCCGGGCATCCTCTACGGCATCGGGTACGGCCTGGCGCTGCTGCTGTCGGCCGCGATCCGGCAGCCGCTGGTCGGCTGGATCTGGTCGGTGCTGGTGGCCAAGGGCCGCTCCGAGTGGCGCGACGACCCCAAGCTGGTGCGCACCTTCACCCAGCTCACCGTGCTCTGGGGCGTGGTGTGGCTGGCCAAGGTCGGCGTACAGGCCGGGCTCTACCTGGCCCACCAGGACACCGCGCTCGGCGTGGCCCGGCTCGCCCTGGGCTACCCGCCGTACGCGCTGCTGCTGCTGATCACGGTGTGGGTGGTGCGCCGGGTCACCCGGGAGACCGCACCCACCCCGCTGCCCGGCTCCTGAGGCCGCCGCCTCAGGAGCGGTCCCGGTGCCGGTCCGCGCTCGTCGGGCCGAGGATCACCGCGCGCACGTCGTCCTCCACCGCCGCGGTGCAGACGAACACCAGCTCGTCGCCGGCCTCGATCGGGTCGTCCGGCGTCGGCACCAGCACCCGCTTGCCGCGTACGATCGCCACCAGCGCCGCGTCCCGGGGGATCGGCACCGCGTGGATCGGCTGCCCCACGTAGGGCGCGGTCGGCGGCAGCGTGATCTCGACCAGGTTCGCCTCGCCCTGCCGGAACGTCATCAGCCGGACCAGGTCGCCGACGGTGACCGCCTCCTCGACCAGCGCCGCCATCACCCGCGGCTTGCTCACCGCGACGTCCACGCCCCACTGCTCGGTGAACAGCCACTCGTTCTCCGCGCGGTTGACCCGGGCCACCACGCGGGGCACCGCGAACTCGGTCTTGGCCAGCAGCGACACCACCAGGTTGACCTTGTCGTCGCCGGTGGCGGCCACCACCACGTCGCAGCCGGCCACGTTGGCCTCCTCCAGGCTGGCCAGCTCACAGGCGTCGGCGAGCACCCAGTCGGCGGCCGGCACCCGGTCGGGCCGCAGCATCTTCGGCTGCCGCTCGATCAGCATCACCTGGTGGCCGTTGTCGATCAGCTCCTGGGCGATCGAGCGGCCCACGTTGCCGGCGCCGGCGATGGCGATCCGCATGGCTCAGTGCCCCCCTTCCGGCGGCGCCGCCGCCACCGACGTGACCGGGCCGTTGATGTCGTCGGTCACCAGCATGTAGACCTGGTCACCCTCCTGGATCACCGTGGAGGCGGTGGGCAGGGTGCCGATCCCGAACCGGTTCAGGTAGGCGACCCGGGCACCGACGGCCTGCTCCAGCTGCCGCAGCGGCCGGCCGATCCAGTCCTTGTGCACCGGCACCTCGATGATCGAGACGGTGCTCGTCGGGTCGCGGAAGATCTCCACGTTGCCCTCGGGGACCAGGTGGCGCAGCATCCGGTCGGCGGTCCACCGGACGGTCGCCACGGTGGGGATGCCGAGGCGCTCGTAGACCTGGGCGCGACGCTGGTCGTAGATGCGGGCCGCCACCCGGGACACGCCGAACGTCTCCCGGGCCAGCCGGGCCGAGATGATGTTGGAGTTGTCGCCGCTGGACACCGCCGCGAACGCGTCGGCCCGCTCGATGCCGGCCTGGCGCAGCACCTCGCCGTCGAAGCCGGCGCCGGTGACGGTGATGCCGGCGAAGTCGGGCCCGAGACGGCGGAACGCGTCCGCGTCCTGGTCGATCACCGCCACCGAGTGGCCACGCGCCTCCAGGCTGTGGGCCAGGGTCGACCCGACCCGGCCGCAGCCCATGATCACCACATGCACGGTGTCCGCTCCTCCCACGGCGCCGCCCGCCGACCCGTCGTCTGCGAGCCTGCCACGTCCCTCTGCCGGACGGGGGACCGAACCGTACCGCGCGGCCGCGTGCGGGGGAGATCGACCACCCCCGCGCCCCGGACCCGGTGGTCGTACGCTTGGCGGTTGTGGCCCGACCCACCTCGCTGCTGAAGCGACTCCTCCTCGGTCGACCGTTCCGGTCCGACCGCCTCCAGCACACGCTGCTGCCGAAGCGCATCGCGCTGCCGGTCTTCGCCTCGGATGCGCTCTCCAGCGTGGCGTACGCCCCGGACGAGATCCTCCTGACGCTGTCCATCGCCGGCGCCTCGGCGTTCATCTTCTCGCCGTGGGTCGCGCTCGCGGTCGTCGTGGTCATGCTGACTGTGGTGGCGAGCTACCGGCAGAACGTGCACGCCTACCCCTCCGGCGGCGGCGACTACGAGGTGGCGACGGTCAACCTCGGTCCCAAGGCCGGCCTCGCGGTGGCGAGCGCGCTGCTCGTCGACTACGTGCTCACCGTCGCCGTCTCGGTCTCCTCCGGCGTGGCGAACCTCGGCTCGGTGGTGCCGTTCGTGGCCACCCACAAGGTGCTCATCGCGGTCAGCGCGGTGGTGCTGCTCACCGCGATCAACCTGCGCGGCCTGCGCGAGTCGGGCACCGCCTTCGCCATCCCCACGTACGGCTTCGTGATCGTGATCGGCGGCATGCTGCTGACCGGGCTGGTCCGCGTCTTCGTGCTCGGCGACGACCTGCGCGCGCCGAGCGCCGGACTGGAGATCCAGGCCGAGCACAGCGTCACCGGGTTCGCGCTGGTGTTCCTGCTGCTGCGCACGTTCTCCTCCGGCTGCGCCGCGCTCACCGGCGTGGAGGCGATCTCCAACGGCGTACCGGCGTTCAAGAGCCCGAAGTCGAAGAACGCGGCGACCACGCTGCTGCTGCTCGGCGGCATCGCGGTGGCCATGCTCGTCGGCATCATCTGGCTGGCCCGCCTCACCGGCCTCCAGTTCGTCGAGGATCCGCGCACGCAGATCATCTCCGGCCCGGACGGGTACGTGCAGAAGACGGTCACCACCCAGCTCGGCGAGACCGTCTTCGGCGGCGGCTCGGTGCTGCTGTACGTGGTCGCCGGGATGACCGCGCTGATCCTGTTCCTGGCCGCGAACACCGCCTTCAACGGCTTCCCGGTGCTCGGCTCGATCCTCGCGCAGGACCGCTACCTGCCCCGCCAGCTGCACACCCGCGGTGACCGGCTGGCGTTCTCCAACGGCATCCTGTTCCTGGCCGTCTTCGCGGTGGTGCTGATCGTCGGCTTCCAGGCCGAGGTGACCAAGCTCATCCAGCTCTACATCGTCGGGGTGTTCGTCTCGTTCACGCTCTCCCAGGCCGGCATGATCCGGCACTGGAACCGGCACCTGCGCCGCGAGCGGGACCCGGAGGCGCGCCGCCGGATGATCCGCTCCCGGGCGATCAACACGTTCGGCATGGTCATGACCGGCGTCGTGCTGATCATCGTGCTGGCCACCAAGTTCCTGCTCGGCGCCTGGATCGCGATCGTCGCGATGGCCGTGATGTACGTGGTGATGCTCGGCATCCGCCGCCACTACGACCGGATCGCCGAGGAGCTGGAGCCGACCGAGCAGCGGGCCGTCCTGCCCGCCCGCAACCACGCCATCGTGCTGGTCAGCAAGCTGCACAAGCCGACGCTGCGGGCCGTCGCGTACGCCCGGGCCACCCGGCCGGACACGCTCACCGCGGTCACCGTGAACGTGGACGAGCAGGACACCCGCGACCTCCAGGCCGACTGGGAGCGCCGCGAGCTGCCGGTGCCGCTCACCGTGATCGACTCCCCGTACCGGGAGATCACCCGCCCGATCCTCAACTTCGTCGCGTCGGTGCGCCGGGAGTCGCCGCGCGACGTGGTCACCGTCTTCATTCCCGAGTACGTGGTGGGGCGCTGGTGGGAGAACCTGCTGCACAACCAGAGCGCGCTGCGGCTCAAGGGCCGGCTGCTGTTCGAGCCGGGCGTGATGGTGACCAGCGTGCCCTGGCAGCTCGCCTCCACCGCCAGCAAGAACCTGGACCGGCTGGACGCCACGCTGAGCCGCGGGCCGGCGCGCGGCCCCCGGGTGGCGCCGCAGAGCACGCTGCCGCCGCCGGTGGCGTCCACCCCCTCCGCCGAGCCGGAGGAGCGCTCGTGAGCGCCGTGGAGCGGTCTGGGCCTGCGTCGCCGGCCGGGCGGCCCGGTGCCGCGTCGACGGACCGGCCCGGCCCTGCGTCGGCGGACCGGCCCGGCCCTGCGTCGGCGGACCGGCCCGGGCTGGAGGAGGCCGAGCGGGTCGAGCTGACCGTCGACGCCGTCGCGCCGGGCGGGCACTGCGTGGCCCGGGTCGGCGGTCAGGTGGTCTTCGTCCGGCACGCGCTGCCCGGCGAGCGGGTCGTGGCCGAGGTGACCGAGCTGCACCGGGGCTTCGCCCGCGCCGACGCGGTGGAGATCCTGGACGCCTCGCCGGACCGGGTCACCCCGCCCTGCCCGTACGCCCGGCCCGGCGCGTGCGGCGGCTGCGACCTCCAGCACGTCGCCCCGGCCGCCCAGCTCGACTGGAAGCTGGCGGTGGTGCGCGAACAGCTCACCCGGCTGGGCGGCCTCACCGCCGAGCAGGTCGACGCGCTCGGCGTACGCGTCGAGGCGCTGCCCGGCGGGCCGCTGGGCTGGCGTTCCCGGGTCCGCTACGCGGTCGACGCGGCCGGCCGGGCGGGGCTGCTCAAGCACCGCTCGCACGAGGTGGTGCCGATCGAGCGGTGCCTGATCGCGCACCCGGCGATCCAGGAGCTGCCGGTGCTCCCGCCCACCGGTGCCCGCTGGCCGGACGCCGACGCGGTGGAGACGGTCGCCAGCACCGGCGGGGACGTCGCCGTGGTCGCGTACACCGACGGGGTTCCGACGGCGGTGAGCGGGCCGGAGCGGGTCCGGGAGACGGCGGCCGGGCGGACCTTCACGCTGCCCGCCTCCGGGTTCTGGCAGGTGCACCCGGCGGCGGCGGACGCGCTGACCGGCGCGGTCCTCGACCTGCTCGACCCGCGGCCCGGCGAGACGGCCTGGGATCTGTACGGCGGGGCCGGCCTGTTCGCCGCCGCGCTCGCCGGACGGGTCGGCGGCGCCCGGGTGACGCTCGTCGAGTCGGCGCCGGACGGCGTGGCCGCGGCCCGGGAGAACCTGGCCGACCTGGCCGGCGTCGAGGTGGTGGCGGCCCGGGTGGAGACCGCGCTGTCCCGGCGGCGGATCACCGGCCCGGTCGACCTGGTGGTGCTCGACCCGCCGCGCTCCGGCGCGGGCGCCCCGGTGGTCCGTGCCGTGGCGGCCGCCGGGCCGCGCGCGGTCGCGTACGTGGCCTGCGACCCGGCCGCGTTCGCCCGCGACGTGCGCACGTTCGCCGACGCGGGCTGGCGGCTGGCCGCGCTGCGCGGCTTCGACCTGTTCCCGATGACCCAGCACGTGGAGCTGGTGGGCCTGTTCCTGCCTGGCTAGCCTGACCCGATGAAGATCGTCGGGCTGATGTCGGGCACGTCCTACGACGGCGTGGACGTGGTCGCGGCCGAGTTCACCGCCGACGGCGACACGCTGCGGCTGCGGCCGCTCGGGCACCGGGAGCTGGCGTACCCGGACGACCTGCGGGCCGAGATCGGCGCGCTGCTGCCCCCGGCGGCCACCACGATCGAGGCGGTCTGCCGGCTGGACAACCGGCTCGGCGAGGCGTTCGCGGAGGCGGCGGCCGTCGGCGTCGAGCTGGCCGGGGGAGCGGCCGACGCGGTCGTGTCGCCCGGCCAGACGGTCTTCCACTGGGTCGAGGACGGCCGGGTGCGCGGCACGCTCCAGCTCGGCGCGCCGGCCCGGGTGGCCGCCCGGGTGGGCGTACCGGTGCTGCACGACCTGCGCTCGGCGGACGTGGCGGCCGGCGGCCAGGGCGCGCCGCTGGTCCCGGCGTTCGACGCGCTGCTGCTCGACCCGGCTGCCTCCCCGCGCGCACCGGGGGGCGCGGCCGCCGGGGCCCGCGCCGCGTTGAACCTCGGCGGAATCGCGAACCTCACAGTGGTCGCGCCCGGCGCGCCCGTCCTCGGGTACGACGTGGGCCCGGCCAACGCGCTGCTGGACGCCGCCGCCCGGCGCTTCCTGGACCGGCCCTGCGACGTCGACGGCGTCCGCGCCGCGGCCGGCCGGGTGCACGAGGCGCTGCTGGCCCGGCTGCTCGCCGAGCCGTACTACGCCGCGCCGCCGCCCAAGTCGACCGGCAAGGAGCTGTTCCACGGCGGCTACCTGGACGCCGCGCTGGCCGCGCTCGGCGAGCCGGTGGCCGCCGACGACGTGCTGGCCACGCTCACCGAGCTGACCGCCCGCACGGTGGCCGACGCCTGCGACCGGCACCGGGTGACCGAGGTGGTGGCCGCCGGCGGGGGAGTGCGCAATCCCACACTCCGGGCGCGGCTGGCCGCGCTGGGCGGAGGGCGCTGGCGGCTGCGCACCACCGACGAGCTGGGCGTGCCCGCCCAGGCGAAGGAGGCGTACGCGTTCGCGCTGCTGGGCTGGCTGTCCTGGCACGGGCTGCCGGGCGCGGTGCCGTCGGTGACCGGGGCGTCCCGGGCCGCCGTGCTCGGCTCCTGGGCCCCGGCCGGGCCGTCCGCCGCCGCGCCGCGCCCACCCGCCCCGAGGCGGCTGGTGGTGGCCGCCTGACCTGGGTCGATGCACGGCCGGGCTGCGGACTGTTCGGCGGCCGATAGACTCTCCGGTCATGAGTGTTGAAGAGGGCACGGCCAACCACGGTCGGCTGCTGGGCACCGTCCACGGCCCGCAGGACGTGAAGCGGATGACCGCCGAGCAGCTGGACATCCTCGCCGCCGAGATCCGTGACTTCCTGATCGCCAAGGTCTCCCGCACCGGCGGCCACGTCGGCCCCAACCTCGGTGTGGTCGAACTGACCCTGGCGATGCACCGGGTCTTCGACTCCCCGCGTGACCGGCTCCTCTTCGACACCGGCCACCAGGCGTACGTGCACAAGATCCTCACCGGCCGGCAGGAGGGCTTCGACAAGCTCCGCCAGCGCGGTGGCCTCTCCGGCTACCCCAGCCAGGCCGAGAGCGAGCACGACCTGATCGAGAACTCGCACGCCTCCACCGCCCTGTCGTACGCCGACGGCCTGGCCAAGGCGTACGCGCTGCGCGGCGAGAAGCGGTCCGTGGTCGCCGTGGTCGGCGACGGCGCGCTCACCGGCGGCATGTGCTGGGAGGCGCTGAACAACATCGCCACCGCCGGCAACCCGCTGGTGATCGTGGTCAACGACAACGGCCGGTCCTACTCGCCGACCATCGGCGGCCTCGCCGACCACCTGTCGTCGCTGCGGCTCAACCCCGGCTACGAGAAGGTGCTCGACACGGTCAAGGACGCGCTGGGCAACACCCCGTTCGTCGGCAAGCCGATGTACGAGGTGCTGCACGCGGTCAAGAAGGGCATCAAGGACGCGGTCGCCCCGCAGGCCATGTTCGAGGACCTCGGCATCAAGTACGTCGGCCCGGTCGACGGCCACGACGTACCGGCGGTCGAGGCGGCCCTGCGCGCCGCGAAGAACTTCGGCGGCCCGGTCATCGTGCACGCGGTCACCCGCAAGGGCTACGGCTACCGTCCCGCCGAGGACGACGAGGCCGACTGCCTGCACGGTCCCGGCGCGTTCGACGCCGAGACCGGCAAGCTGCTCGCCGTGCCGTCGGTGAAGTGGACGAACGTCTTCGCCGACGAGCTGGTCGCGATCGCCGACGAGCGGCCCGACGTGGTCGGCATCACCGCCGCCATGGCCGAGCCCACCGGCATCGCCACGCTCGCCCGCAAGTACCCGGAGCGGGTGTACGACGTCGGCATCGCCGAGCAGCACGCGGCCACCTCCGCCGCCGGCCTCGCCATGGGCGGGCTGCACCCGGTCGTCGCGGTCTACGCCACGTTCCTCAACCGCGCGTTCGACCAGGTGCTGCTGGACGTGGCCATGCACAAGCTGCCGGTCACGTTCGTGCTGGACCGGGCCGGCATCACCGGCCCGGACGGGCCCAGCCACTACGGCATCTGGGACATGTCCGTCTTCGGCGTGGTGCCCGGCCTGCGGATCGCCGCGCCCCGCGACTCGGCCACGCTGCGCGAGGAACTGCGCGAGGCGGTCGCCGTGGACGACGGCCCGACCATCCTGCGCTTCCCGACCGGCACCGTCGCCGCCGACCTGCCCGCCGTGCGCCGGGTCGGTCCGGTCGACGTGCTGGCCGAGTCGGCGCGTACCGACGTGCTGCTGGTCGCGGTCGGCTCGTTCGCCGGCCTCGGCGTGGAGATCGCGGCCCGCGTCGCCGAGCAGGGCTACGGCGTCACGGTCGTCGACCCGCGCTGGGTGCGCCCGGTGCCGGCCGAACTGGTCGAGCTGGCCGCCGGTCACCGGCTCGTGGTCACCGTCGAGGACGGCGTGCGCATCGGCGGCGTCGGTTCCGCGCTGGCCCAGGCGATGCGCGACGCCGACGTCCGCGTACCGGTCAAGGACATGGGCGTACCGGCCGATTGGCACCCGCACGGCACCCGCGCGCAGATCCTGGCCGACCTGCGGCTGACCGCACAGGACGTGGCGCGCGACGTCACCGGCTGGATCTCCGGCCTGGACGCCGCCCCGGTCGACCCGGCCACGAACGGAGCCCGAGCCCAGAGCTGACCCGCCCCGCGCGCGCCTCGGTCGCCACCCGCGTCGATCTTGCACTTGCGGCCCTCCTGATGTCGGCTTCGCCCGATTACGGAGGGCCGCAATCGCAAGATCGCGGGGGCCTTGACGTGGAGGGAGGGCTCGTGGAGGTGCGGGAGGCGGGGCTCGGGGATCTTTTGGGGATCGTCGAGGTGCACAGCCGGGCGCGGGTCGCCTACTACGGGGCCGGCGGGCTGCCGATCGGGGACATCCTCACTCCGGAGCTGGCCCGGGAACAGCGGGAGGGCTGGGCGGCGGCGATCACCTCGGCGCACAAGCGGGTGCGGTGCGCCATCGTGGACGGTGTGCTGGCCGGGGTGCTCGCCATGGGGCCGCCGCACTCGTCCGACCTGGATCCGCGGACGACCGCGCAGCTCTACCAGATCCACGTCGACCCGGAGATGTGGGGACGAGGCGTGGGGAGTGCGCTGCACGCGCTGTTCGTACGTCACCTGGCGGACGAGGGGTTGGCGCTGGGCGTGCTGGAGGTGTGGGAGCGCAACACCCGGGCCCGCGCCTTCTACACGCGCCACGGATGGCGCCCCGACGGCACCTCCCGCCCCGGCCCAGCCGAGACCCCCTACGTG
>NZ_RCVK01000255.1:0-866 GCF_003667485.1 Micromonospora sp. BL1 | reverse complement strand
CCCTCGATCCGCCCTGCACCGACGAGGAACCGCTCTGGACTCCCGTCGGTCAGCTCACGCTTGACCTGGCCGACCCGCGCCGCCGTGCCGCCGCACGCCCCACCGGCCGCGCCCCGGACCCGGCACCCGCCTGGCCCCGCTGGTCCGGCGCGCAGCCGTCAGCCCTCGCCTCCGCCACACCCGAGGGAGCGCGCGCGGCACACCGGTTCGTGCGCACCTTCCTGGAGATCGTCAACGGCTTCCGGCCGCCCGGTCAGCTCCGGCCGCTCTGTCTGCCCGAGTCGGCCGGCCCGGCGGCAGCCGAACTGACCCGCGCGGCCCGCCGGGTGACCCCGGTCCGCCGCCGTACCGCCCGGCCGGCGCTGCTGCTGCGGCGCCTGCGGGTCTGCGAGCCCCGCGCCGGCGCCGTCGAGGCCACCGCCGTGTTCGCCGGCGCCGCAGGCGCGAGCTGGGCGATCGCAATACGCCTGGAACGCCGCCGAGGCACCTGGCTGTGCCTGGTCCTCGACGTCCTTTGAGCCCGGCCGTCACATCCCCGCCCTGCCTCGACGCGCCGCGGCCCCCGCGCCGACCTGTGACCGGGCGCAGTCAACCAGCTCCCGACTCCCGACTCCCGACTCCCGGTGGAGATCTTGGTACCAAACGGCCCTCATAGGGGCCCTTTCCTACCAAGATCTCCACCGCTCCCACCAAGCGGAACACCAATCTCGCTCAACGGGAGGCTCGCCGCACAAACCAGCCCAACGAGGATCTCCAGCCCACGCCCGCGCCTCCACGGCGCCGATCTTGCACTTTCGGTCCCCCGATACCGGCATGAAGCGGGCACGATGAGGGCCGAAACTGCAAGATCGCGGGGCAGGTGGGGC
>NZ_RCVK01000062.1:0-890 GCF_003667485.1 Micromonospora sp. BL1 | reverse complement strand
GGTGTGGCCGGGGCCGGTGGCCCTGTCGCCACTGCCGTCTCAGCCGTTGCAGCAGGCGATGCTGATGCTGCTGGACTGCGGCGGGACCGCGTGGCGGGTGCCGTTCTGCGTGGCCATGGCCTGCAGGTTGAGGAGCTTCGTCATGGGGGTTCACCTCCTTCGTGGGTGTGGTGGTCGGGCCTCCGGTGTCGGCCGGAGGGCCGTCGGTGGTCCGACGGGGTCTGTGGGTGCCGGCTGGTTCAGCTCGCGGCGAGGAGGTGGTCGGTGGACGCGACGTGGGTGGGCGCGTCGAGGAAGGGCAGGGTGACTCCGGTGCGGTGCAGCGCGGCGTGCATCGCGGACAGGATTCCGGCGCCGCCGGCGGCCAGGTCGGCCGAGATCCGCAGCAGGGTGTCGCCGGGGAACGCGAGGCGGCCGTCGAGGGCGTACGCGTGCCAGGCGAGCCGGGTCAGGTGCGCCGGATGGGGGCGGGCCGCGCCGTCGCGGACGAGGCCGACGGGACGCGTGGCGCGCGGCCGGTGCGGTGGTGGGTCGTCGGCGAGCAGGGCGGCGGTGGCGAGCAGTCCGGCGCGGCCGTGGAAGAGGCCGGGCAGCAGGACGAACTCGACGTCGACGGTCCGGCGGACGGTGGTGACGACGTCGCGCAGCCAGGGGCGTTCGCCGTGGTGGAGCAGCGTGTGTGCGGCTACGGCGATGCCGGCGCTGCCTTCGTCGAGGTAGAACAGTCGTCGTGCGCCGTCGCGTACGTGCAGGTTGCCCTTGTCGTCGCGGACTGTGTGTTCGAGGTCGCGGCGGACGGCGGTGCGGGCGGCGCGCAGCCAGGCGGGGTCGCCGGTGGCTTCGTGGAGCCGGGTGAGGAAGACGGCCGGGCCGGACCAGCCGCGCAGCAG
>NZ_RCVK01000128.1:0-929 GCF_003667485.1 Micromonospora sp. BL1 | reverse complement strand
ACCCCGCCCACACGCGGCGTGATCGCACCCGCCACCTCCGCACACGACTCGTCCACGTCCGGCAGCAACCGCCGCCCCTCGTACCGCACACCACCACCGACCACCACCGCACCCGGACGCACATGCTCCGGCCGCACGATCCCCGGCACCCCCGCCGCCGCGATCAGGATCTCCGCCCGCCGCGTGTACCGCGGCCAGTCCGCCACCCCCGTGTGCACCACAGTCACCGCCGCGTTCGCCGTCGGCCGCTTCTGCGCCAGCAACATCGCCAACGGCCGGCCCAACGTCGCACCCCGGCCCAGGACCACCACCTCACGGCCCGCCACCGGCACACCGTGGAACGCCAGCAACGCCTCGATCCCCGCCGGCGTACACGGCAACGGACCCGGCAGCCCCAACGCCAGCCGGCCCATGTTCACCGGATGCATCCCGTCCACGTCCTTGTCCGGATCCAGCACCGCCAACGCCCGGTCGTAATGCAGGTGACCCGGAATCGGGTACTGCACCAGCACCCCGTGCACCGTGGTGTCCGCGTTGAAATCCGCCAGCACCGCGTGCAGATCCGCCTGCGACGCCGACGCCGGCAGATGCACGTGCGGCGACACGAAACCCAGCTCCGCCGCCTGCCGTTGCTTGATCCGGATATAACCCGCGCTCGCGTCGTCGTCACCCACCAGCACCGTCGCCAGCGCCGGCGTCACCCCCGCCGCACGCAGCTCCGCCACCGACGCGGCGACCTCCGACAACACCCGCTCCGCCACCGGACCACCCGGCAACAACCGCGCAGAAGACATACGACACCTCGCCCGCGGAGGCCCAGGCGGTCGACCCCCACGACGAGCTCCCCGATGGTTCACCCATCCCCGTGCCGCCAGTCGCGTTCCCCCTCAGCCTGCCACAGCCTCCGCCGCCACCGCATCCACCACCGC
>NZ_RCVK01000050.1:0-957 GCF_003667485.1 Micromonospora sp. BL1 | reverse complement strand
GGTTAGGGGGTCAGGGCGGCTCGGATGGTGGTGAGGATGTGGGACGGGCGGCGGTACAGGTCGCGGTCGGTGAAGTAGCGCATCCGCCATCCGTTGGCGTCCAGCCAGTTGATCCGGTCGCGGTCGTACCGCATGTGTTCCCGGTCCAGGTGGGACAGACCGTCGTACTCCACCCCCACCCGCCGCTCTCGGTAGCCCAGGTCGATGCGGAAGCGGGGAATGCCGTACCGGTCATGAACCCACATTTGTGGTTCCGGAATCGGCAGCCCGTCGTCGAGCAGCAGTAGCCGCAGTTGGCTCTCCTGCCGGCACTCGGCGCGGCCGTCGGCGCGTGGCACGAGGTCACGTGCCTGCCGGACGCCACGCAGGGCTCGATGCAGGGGCAGCTCGGCCGCGAGGTCGTCGACCGTCACGGCGCCCGAGCGGAGCGCGGCGTCCAGCACCGGCAGGGCATCCATCCGGCGGACACCTCGGGCCAGGTCGATCGCGCACTGCGCGGCCGGCACGCACGGCAGCCCACCGACGAGCACCGGCCGGACCGGCAGGACGGAGTGATGGACGACGAGGCCCGGCAGCCGGGGCTTGGCGACGTCCGGCGGCAACTGCACGTGCACCGCGGATTCCCGGAGTACGCCGAAGCCGTGGCGGCGTGCCGCACTCCGCATGGCGAGCATCGCGCCGTCGGGTAGACACAACAGCAGTGCCCGCAGCTCGTCCTCGTCATCGCAGGGTGTCGAGGCGTAGACACCGCGCCGCACCCGGATCAGTTCCTCCCGTTTGACCTGCGTGCGTACTCGCTTCACGGTGAGCACCCGCATCAGTTCCCGGGTCCGCCACAGCTGCGTCGACATACCCGAACCATGCAGCCCCACTCCGGCCGGCTTCCCTCACCGCCGACCTCCCCTGTGGACAAGACCCGGGATGTGCACAACCCCCACCGTCCCCGCCCTTGTGCTA
>NZ_RCVK01000051.1:0-985 GCF_003667485.1 Micromonospora sp. BL1 | reverse complement strand
CGAGGTGCACCACCATGACCTCGCCGAGCGCGAACCGGGTCACCGCGTCCGGGTGGTCGGCGATCTTGTCGGCCAGCACCGCGAGCCGGTGCCGGGTCGCGCCGATCGGGGCACAGATGGCGGCGTCGTACTCGGCGCTCGCCGCACCGGCCGCGGCGGCGCCGTTGGAGAGCACGTCGACCACTGTGGCGTCGGGCAGGTGCTCCCGCAGCCAGCCCCGGCACTGGGTGGACGCCTGCGGGTGGGCCGCGACGGAGCGGACGTCGGACAGTGTGGTGCCGGCGCGGGCGGCCAGCACGAACTCCACCGGCAGAACGACCTCGCGGGTGATCACCAGCGGGTCGCCCTCGACCAGTTCGTCGAGCGTCACCCCGACCGCACCGCCGATGGAGTTCTCCAGCGGCACCAGCGCCGCGTCCGCCTCCCCGGCGCGTACCGCGTCGAGCGCCTCACCGACGCTGCGGGCCGGCGTGCGGTCCCCGCGCTCGGCGGCGGGCACCGTGCGCAGGGCCTGCTCGGCGAAGGTGCCCTCGGGGCCCAGGTAGACGAAGCGGGTCGGCGGTGTTCCCGGCATGCCGACCAGCCTACGCACCCGGCGTGCCGTCGCAGGCCAGGGTACGGATGCCGGCCGGCGCCACGGTCCGTACCTCGACGCCGCACACGTCCGTGCCGGCGGTGACCAGCCTCGGCGTGCCGGTCTCGCCGCGCGTGACCACCTGCAACTCCTCGTGCCCGGTGACGGTCAGCACGGTGTACTGCCAGCCCTCGGCGCAGAGCGGACCGGTCGCCACCGTCACCTTGACGTCGCGGGGCAGCACGCCTGCCGAGCCGCGCAGCAGCGCGACGATCCGGTCGCCGGACGGCCGCCCCCGGCAGGGCGCCGCCGAGGACGGCGCGGACGGCGAGGGCGTGGGCGGAAGGACCGGCGCCGATGGGGTCGGGGTGGCGCTCGGGCTGGGCGTGGCGGACGCGGACGGGACCGGGA
>NZ_RCVK01000099.1:0-1041 GCF_003667485.1 Micromonospora sp. BL1 | reverse complement strand
CCCCTCGATCGTCCCCCCGCCTCCACGGCACCGCGGTGCCCGCGCTCGCCTGACGCGCGACCGGCAACCGCCCCCTGGGCGCCCGGCATCACGGGCGTTCCCGATCCCCCGGCCATCCGGCCCCGCCAGCACGTGTGAGTTCCTCCGCGTGCCGGGCCGGCGTGCGCCGCTCACGCCCCGTGGAGGATTTCGTGAAGCACCACCTGAAGCGTCAGCTGCGACGGATCGTCACCGAGCGCCCGTACCAGATCATCGCCGGATCGGCCGCAGCGCTCGTGCTGGCCGCAGGCGCCGGCACCGTCGCCACCGCCGGTGACGACGCCCCGGTCCAGGAGAACACCGCGGCGGTCGCCGATCTCGGCGCCGCCCGTCTCGGCGAGCAGCCCGCCAGCCGCGGCGAGGCCCGCATCGCCGTCCCGCCGGCGTCGCCCAGCGCCTCCGCCGCGCCCAGCGCGTCGCCGAGCGCCTCCCTGTCGAAGAAGGCCACGGCCGACCCGGACACCACGCCCAAGGCCAAGCCGAAGCCGCCGTCGAGCAAGTCGCTCGACTACGACTACCAGGCGCAGATCAACTACTTCTACTGCGGTCCGGCCGCCGTGCGCAACGCGCTCAGCGCCGCCGGCATCGAACGCAGCCAGGACGCGCTCGCCGGCCCGCTCGGCACCACCGAGATGGGCACCAACTCGGCCGAGGACACCACCCGGGTGCTCAACCAGCAGGTCAAGGGCAACCCGTACCGGACCCGCATGATCCCCGGCACCGCCACCCCTGCCCAGATGGACCGGCTCCAGGCCGACGTGGTCGAGGCGATCAGCAACGGCCGCGCGGTCGTCGCGAACGTCGCCGGCACCGCCACCGACACCAACGGCGGCTGGCACTCGTTCCCGGGCGGCCACTACGTCGCCGTGGTCGGCTACAAGGACGACGGCCGGACCGTTCGGATCGCCGACTCGGCCGACCCGTCGCTGCCGTCGTACTGGGTCACCACGATCGACCTGGCGAACTGGGTCTCCACCCGCGGCTACTCCGCCTGACCCCCAC
>NZ_RCVK01000363.1:0-1069 GCF_003667485.1 Micromonospora sp. BL1 | reverse complement strand
CCACGCCGACGCCGAAGCCGACGACGTCCAGCCCCGCGCCGAGCACGCCGCCGCCGAGCCCGACCGACTCGCCCGACCCGACGCCGAGCCAGAGCGCCAGCGCCGAGCCGGACACCAGCAGCGCCGCGCCGAGCAGCAGCAGCGCCGCCCCGTCGAGCAGCACGGCCGGCAGCGGCTCCGCCAGCCCGAGCAGCAGCGCCGACTGACCCAACCGCCACTCCGGCTGTGCTCCCGGGCCGGAATATGGCACGGTGAGATCCAGGCACTTCCGGTCGGCGCCACGGCTGGAGGCGAGCGTGGGTGCGGAGGGGCGAGATGGGCGAGCAGGACGTTCCGGCGGAGAAGGTCCACCCGGGACCGACGCCCGGCCCCGCCGACCCGGCCGGCGACGACGACCGCGGTTCGGCCTCACCCGGGCCGGTAGCCGTCGCCCGGGCGCGCGTGTCGGTCGCCGGTTCGGCCGTGCCGCCGCCCGCCGGTGACGAGCAGCCGCTTCCGCAGGCCGGTCCCACGACGTACCGGGCGGGCACCCCGGCGGACACCCCACCGCCGCTGGACCGGCGCCTGCCCGGCGCCACGGTGCCGCCGTCCAGCTGGTCCGCCTTCGCCGTGGCCGACCGCCCGGCGACACCCCAGCCCGCCGCCGCGCCGGCGGCGGACGGCGACGCCTCCCCGGGTACGCCCGGCAGCGCTCCGGCGGCCATCCCGGCTCCCCGCGTCTCCGGGTCCGCACGCGTGCCCGTACCTGCTCCTTCCGCCCCAGCCGTGGACGCGGCGGCAGTGGACGCCGCAGCGCCCGCCGACGCCGCCGGCCCGGCGGACCGCGACGCCGCGCCGGCCCGGCAGGCGGACGCCGCCTCCGAGCCGCACGACGGCTCCGGAGCCTCCTCCGCCGCCGAGACCTCGGCAGCCGGTTCCGGCGAGTCTTTGCCGCCCGTCACCGCAGCGTCGGCCGGGTCGGCAGGCACGCCGCCGGTCACGTCCGGCGACGTACCGCCCGTCGGGTCCGCCGGCTCTCTGCCGCACGGGTCCGCCGGCTCGGCACCTGTCTCCGCCGACCGCCCCGCCC
>NZ_RCVK01000271.1:0-1104 GCF_003667485.1 Micromonospora sp. BL1 | reverse complement strand
GCCGGCACCCGCCCGGCCCGCCCGGACAGCGTCGACTTCGACGACCGGACCATCGTCGACTCCGACGGCGTGATCAACCTCCAGGCCGTCCCGCGCAGCATGGTCGTGGTCGGCGCCGGGGTGATCGGCATGGAGTACGCGTCCCTGTTCGCCGCGCTCGGCACCAAGGTGACAGTGGTCGAGCGCCGCCCGCGGATGCTCGACTTCTGCGACGAGGAGATCGTCGAATCGCTGAAGTACCACCTGCGGGACCTGTCGGTGACCTTCCGCTTCGGCGAGGAGGTGGCCGCCGTGGAGAAGCACCGCAGCGCCGCGCTCTGCATCCTGCGCAGCGGCAAGAAGATCGTCGCGGACACGGTGATGTACTCGGCCGGCCGCCAGGGGCAGACCGACGACCTCGCGCTGGAGGCGGCCGGGCTCACCGCCGACCACCGGGGCCGGATCACCGTCGACGCCGACTACCGCACCGCCGTCGACAACATCTACGCCGTCGGCGACGTGATCGGCTTCCCCGCGCTGGCGTCCACCTCGATGGAACAGGGCCGCCTGGCCGCCCAGCACGCCTGCGGCGAGCCGGCGCGCGGCATGTCGGACCTGCAACCGATCGGCATCTACACCATTCCGGAGATCAGTTTCGTCGGGAAGACCGAGGATGAGCTGACCGAGGCGTCCGTCCCGTTCGAGGTGGGCATCGCCCGCTACCGGGAGCTGGCCCGGGGGCAGATCGTCGGCGACTCGTACGGGATGCTGAAACTGCTGGTCTCACCCGAGGACGGCCGGCTGCTCGGGGTGCACGTGTTCGGCACCGGCGCCACCGAGATCGTCCACATCGGGCAGGCGGTGATGGGCTGCGGCGGCACGGTCGACTACCTGCTGGACGCGGTCTTCAACTACCCGACCCTGGCCGAGGCGTACAAGGTGGCCGCCCTCGACGCCGCCAACAAGATCCGCAACATAACCCGGATCAACGACTGACCCGCACCCCCCTGCCCTGCCTTGCACCCTCCCCGGCGATCTTGCACTCTCGGCCCGGCCCGCGCCCGTTATGCCGGAAATACCCGGGCGGCAAGTGCAAGATCGACGCGGCGGGGGACGCGGCGGGGG
>NZ_RCVK01000052.1:0-1115 GCF_003667485.1 Micromonospora sp. BL1 | reverse complement strand
CCGCCACCCACCACCGCGTCCACCCACCCGGCCAGAAGGGCAGCGGTCAGCAACGTCGTCAACGACAGGGCATCCACCGCCGCATTCTGCCCACGCCGCCACCAACGGCGAGGCCCCCTGTGGCCAGCCTCACCGCCCCCGGCGACGCCGCAACCACACCCCGACCGACCCCACCGCCACAAACACCAGCATCGAACAGCACAACAGTTTCAGCACCCGGCAAGACTCCCACGACGACGTAGGGTGTCCAGGTGCGCCTGGCCACCTTCAACCTGCTGCACGGCCGCTCCCTCACCGACGGGCTCGTCGACCCCGACCGGCTCACCGCCGCCGTCACCGACCTCGACGCCGACGTCCTCGCCCTCCAGGAAGTCGACCGCGACCAGACCCGCAGCGGCAAACTCGACCTCACCGCGGTCGCCGCCCGCGCCCTGCACGCCGACCACCACCGCTTCGCCGCCGCCGTCGTCGGCACCCCCGGCGAACAGTTCCGCCCCCTCACCCACGACGACGACGGCCACGGCGAACCCCTCTACGGCATCGGCCTGATCAGCCGCCACCCCGTCCGCTCCTGGCAGGTCACCCGCCTGCGCGCCGCACCCGTCCGCTCACCCATCTACGCACCCGGCCCCGGCGGCGGACTCGTCCTGCTCCGCGACGAACCCCGCGTCGTGCTCGCCGCCGTCCTCGACACCCCCCACGGCCCCCTCACCGTCGCCGCCACCCACCTGTCCTTCGTCCCCGGCTGGAACGTCTGGCAACTACGCCGCGTCGTCCGCGTCCTGCGCACCCTGCCCGCACCCCGGATCCTGCTCGGCGACCTCAACCTGCCCGCCGGACCCGCCGCCGCGCTCACCCGCTGGCAGCCCCTGGCCCGCCGCCCCACCTACCCGGCCGGGCAACCCCGCGTCCAACTCGACCACATCCTCGCCGACCGGCACGGCCTCGACCGGCTCCCACCCGTCACCGCCGTCCACACCCCGCTGGCCACCATCTCCGACCACCGGCCCCTCGTCGTCGACCTCGGCTGACGCTCAACCCAGACCGCTCTGCCGCCGCGCCGCCTCCACCGCGTTGCGGAACAACATCGCCACGGTCGTCGGACCCACCCCGCC
>NZ_RCVK01000053.1:0-1122 GCF_003667485.1 Micromonospora sp. BL1 | reverse complement strand
GTGCTGCACGGCCCGGCCACCGCGATCCACCGGCCGGCTGACGTGCTGGTCGGACTCGCCGAGCAGCCGGACCGGGCCGGCCGGCCAGTGGGCGTGGCCGCCACAGCGTTGGAGGCGATCGCCCGGTCCGCGGCGGCCGGAGAGGACGTCCCGGTGGTCGTCGCGCCGTGCGGGCCGACGCTGACACCGGGCCAGGTCGCCGTGCTGACCGAGCAGACCGACGTCGCCGCGGGCGTGACGGTGGCCATCGGCGCCGGAGACGCCGGCCGACGTGCGGCGGAGCGGGCGTATCACCTGCTCGCCCCTGCCGTGCAGGCTCACCCGACGGCCGGCGGGGCGCTGCGGGCGGTCGGCCCCCGGCCGCAGGACCGCGTACGGCCGTTGCTGGAGGCCGTGGTCACCGCCCGGGTGGACTGGGCGACGCGCACCTACCAGACCCCCGCCGGCCGGGCCGGCGTCGCCCGGTCGGCGCGGTCGATGCTGCGCTACCAGGTCGGCGCGAGCGGGGTGGACATCGCCGCGTTGGAGGCGTACGTCGCCCAGCGCCTGGACCCGGTTCCCGGCCCCGAGGTCCAGCCGGCACCGCCCGTGGTCGACGTGCCGGCTCCCGCGCCTGCCGTCCTGGGCGGCGCGGCCACGGCGCACGCGCCGCCGGTGGTCGACGCGGATGGGGCGGCGACCGCCGCCCCGTCCGTCGACCGTGACCAGGACGGCCCGGCCGATGCGGAGGAGACGGATGAACCACTACGGGGCGCAGGCCCAGCGGCACTGGCAGACGTACCTGCCCCAGCGGTACGCAACCATCGAGGACCCGAACAGCTTCTTCTCGACTTTGGGGGAGCAGGCGGCTCAGCAGATCGAGCAGCGGACGCGGGAGCTGGCCGGTCCGGATCAGCCGGGCGAGGGGTACCTCGGCAAGCTGGGCCGGCTGAACGCGGCGAAGCAGATGGCGGAGGAGGAGATCCTCCCCGAGCTGATCCTGATCGACCCGGAGATCGACAGCCCGACGGACGAGACGTCGAGCGCGCCGACGACGGCGGACCCGGCGTGGACGCCGCTGGTGGAGGACCCGACCGACCCGTGGTGGCAACGGGTCGCGGAGGAAGAGGACGACGAGGACGA